>JAAYFB010000435.1 GCA_012728465.1 Proteiniphilum sp.
ACACGAAAATGTTCAAAAGTGGTTCGATATTTACGCTTTGCCATACGAAAATGTCAAAAAGTGAATGTGCAAAACACGTTGTCATTTGACAACGTCAAATTGCAAATGATATTTAACACGCACATTTATTATTTACGTTAAATTTAGATGTATTTCACATATCAATTAGGTTAATTTTTTAACATTGTTGTTTTGTTCTACAAAAATCAGCACATTTTCGTAATCTCTACAAAATTAATAAGCAGTTATTTTTTTGCTTTTAGTAGTCATGAACTACTATTGTGTCACAAAGAAAGAAAAAGAATTATTTACCAAAGTGATAAAGATTAATGCCCAAAAAAACGACAAGATAAATGTTAAAAATGTAATTTGTCTTGCATTTTAATATTTCATATCCTACATTTGCACCAAAATAATTGGAAAATGAATATTATTCTATCAAACAGATATTGGTGGCGCTACTTGCAACTTAACAAAGTCGTAAGGAGAGCAGCTATGTCTATTAGTTAGAGTAAAGATTATATATAATCAAAGGAATAGAAAAAGCCTGTCGCACCTGCGACGGGCTTTTTTCGTTTTTAGTCGTAAAAATAAAATTAAATCATCAAAGATATGGAGAGTTATACAGTAGATAAATTAGGATTTTATGGTGACTTCGGTGGAGCATTCATCCCCGAAATACTTCACAGGTGTGTTTCTGATTTGCAAGAGGCATATTTGGAGATAATCAATAGTGAGTCATTTAAGCAGGAGTATGATGAGCTGTTGAGAAATTACGTTGGTCGTCCTTCACCGCTATACTTATCAGAACAATTATCAACAAAGCATGGCTGTAAGATTTACTTAAAACGTGAAGATTTGAATCATACAGGAGCACACAAGATAAACAATGCTATTGGTCAGATACTTATTGCTAAGCGAATGGGCAAAACACGTATAATAGCCGAAACAGGTGCAGGACAACATGGCGTGGCTACGGCCACAGTGTGTGCATTGATGCAGATGAAGTGCATTGTGTATATGGGTAAAACAGATGTGGAGCGTCAGTCGGTAAACGTACGCAAAATGGAAATGCTAGGTGCCACAGTGATGCCTGTTACTTCGGGAAACATGACATTAAAAGATGCAACAAACGAAGCCATTCGCGACTGGTGTACTAACCCTACTGATACGCACTACATAATTGGCTCAACTGTAGGGCCACATCCATATCCCGACATGGTGGCACGTTTGCAATCTGTAATCAGCGAAGAGATACGAAAACAATTGTTGGAAGCAGAAGGTAGGGAAGTGCCCGATTATCTAATAGCTTGTGTGGGGGGTGGAAGTAATGCTGCTGGAACTATTTATAACTTTCTTGATGATGATGTGAAAATAGTTCTTGCTGAAGCAGGCGGAAAAGGAGTTGATAGTGGCGAGTCGGCAGCTACTATTCATATTGGCACTGTGGGCATCATTCATGGCTGCAAAACATTGCTAATGCAAACGGAGGATGGACAGATTGTAGAGCCATACTCTATATCTGCAGGCTTGGATTATCCTGGCGTGGGACCCATTCATGCACATTTGGCGACAACTAAGCGTGCACAAGTGATATCAATAGATGATGATGAGGCTATAGAAGCAGCATTTCAACTTACTCGCAAAGAGGGAATCATACCTGCGTTAGAATCGTCGCACGCTTTGGCAGCACTTAATAAAATAGACTTTAAGCCAGCAGATGTGGTGGTGTTAACTCTTTCTGGTAGGGGCGATAAAGATCTTGACACATATTTTCAATATTCATATTAATGGTATAACTAATTAAAATTACAGCAAAATGAAATATAAATTCAAAACCAATAGTAAGCGAGTTATGGGTGACTTGCACACGCCAGTGAGCCTATATCTAAAAATACGCGATGCATTTCCTCAGTCAGCTCTTTTGGAGAGCTCCGATTATAATTCAAACAAAAATAGTAAGTCATTTATTGGGCTACAGCCTATCGCTAATATTGATATCAATAGAGGTGAGTGTATTGAAGTTCTTCCTGACAATAGTCGTGTCGTTAATTCCCTTTCAGATACGCATACCATATCTGATGCTGTCAGCAACTATATCTCTAAATTTGAGATAAATGGTGATAATGCAGAGTTGTGTGGTTTGTTTGGCTACACCACTTTCAACTGTGTGAAATATACCGATAATATACACATCAAGGAGAGTAAGGAGGATAGAAACGATGCTCCCGATATGAGATATATTTTATACAAATACCTAATGATATTTGATCATCAAAATGATGACTTATTGTTAGTTGAGTTACTTTCGGATGAAGAAGAGAGCAGTTTGCATAAAGTGGAGAGCTTGATTAATGCTCGCAATTTTGCATCATATAATTTCTACAAAGAGGGAGAGGAGTGGAGTACCATAACCGATGAGGATTTTAAAGAAAACGTGCG
>JAAYFB010000436.1 GCA_012728465.1 Proteiniphilum sp.
ACCAGTAGCCCAATAATGTCCTGAATAGTATAATCCAAAATAAAACTTCATACCATACTTTTCTGCTAGTCTTAAATACATATCCAATAAATCAACAGAAGGCATGTAACAACCTTTATTTAATAAATACTTAGAAGGATATGTTATGAACTTCTTATATCCAGAGCGTATCATTATTACAGTATCAATCCCAATATTTTTCATGTGTTGAAAATCTAAATCCCACTCTGCTTCTCCCCAGTTTTGATGAGGGATGTCATGAGTTATTTCGTCTAGGAATGTTCCAGTTATTTGCAAGCCGCTACTTTTAGGAACTATCAACTTACTCTGTATTGAATGATTTAAAATATTGTTTGAGCTAGGTTTATCTACCACTGATGCATCTTCACCACTAGAGGTGCACGATGAGATAAGTGGAACTGAAGCTGCACTTGCAACGGCAGCTCTTTTAATGAAATCTCTACGAGAATTTTTCATAATAGAATAGTATTTATTATTAGTTTATTATAGTTTTTTACTTTAGATAATTTCTCCAAATATATTTATATGTTTCTCCTCGAAAGGATTTAAGACATTATCTAAAATTACGGCCATTTCACCACGCGTTATATTTCTGTTTAGGTCTAAATCAGGAAACTCAAATTGGATATATATTTCTGATATTCTATCTAACAACTTCCCCTCTACTTCAATATTATACAACTTTGATATTTGAGATACAATATCAATTGATTGTTGTAATGTAACATATCCTTCTCCATATAAGTCAATTTCAGGATAAAAGTCCTTCAATCCTTCTAAATCAGCAAAATCCATTAAGTCATTAGATCTAAACCAAGTTTGGTTTGCCCATCCTTCATTACGTCCTATCCCTTTCATTATTCCTGTTACCCCAATTCGCTGTAAAGATAAGAACAATTTGTCTTTCTTTTCCACATCTAAATATGGTAATAAGTATGAGCCATTATCTAGTAATATTTTCTGAACATCTCTAACCAAGACATTATTTATAGATTTATTCTGCAATACTGCTAAAGAAGCTAAAGTTCCTGCCACCTGCCCTATTTGTAGAACCACCGGTTGTAATCTTGTTGTTCCATTTACCAGATTAGAGACGGATATTGACTTTTCAGCTACAATCAAATCCTCTACGTTTTTAGGAATCATAACTCCAAGTGGCAATCCATATGAAGGTACTGGGTAGAAGTATAAATTTGGCAGTTTATCCCAGTCAGGATACCTTGCATGATGATGATCAATAGGATAGTCTCCAACAGCCACAGATGTCCTGTACAACTTTTGCTCCTGAGTGAATGGATCGGTTATGTGATTCATATTAAATTGAACTACACCATGTATGCGTCGTGATTCTCTATGATAAGGAATAAAAGGAAGGTTATCTGACGTTGGAAACTCATCATCAGCCAAGCTAAGAGTATTCATACCCAACTCAGTTTGAATGAAATATATGAACCCCAGAGTAAAGTCTTTTGCTTGCTGTAATAACTCATTCCTCTCAGCTGTATTGTTTCTAATAATATCTAAATAGTAATCATTACCCTCAATAGGCCAATTTATCATATACTTATTATTTGGCAACTTGCCATAAGTGATCATTTTTTCCTTAGACCACATCCTGTCTGGCTCTTTTGGGGAGACACAAAGATCATTGATACTGCTACATAAATAATGAGTAGAATCGTAATTAGCAGGTCTAGGTATTGTTACATCATATCCGTAATCTTTTAGAATAGCTACATAAGTTAAATCTTGAATTATATCATTTGACTTCTCAGGAGCAATTTTCTCACCCGTTTCGTCACGACTATCCATACCAATATCATAACCAACCCCGCACGCGTCAGCAACATCACCAAGTTCTGTTGCATCTATTACAATTTTAGGATTATATTTTTTAATACCCTCAGGCGTTTCAACTTCAACATACCATCTTTCATCTCTTTTCTGGATACTTTTAAGGCTAGAGTTGAACTCTACACTCAACTTCTGCTCTTTGGAGACAATATTGTTAAGTATTTTATTACCTACCGATGGTTCGTAGAGCACGCTACTGACCCATCCTGTTTTAAGAGATTCCATTCCGCCATAATAACTAGCTAGAGAATCAATATACTCTCCGAAGAAACCACTTTGCAAATTATAATTACCGTCTATTGCACTAACTCCAGCAGAAGTTAACATACCTCCAAGCCATGAAGTCTCTTCTATGATTACAGAATTAATACCTAGGCGTGAAGAAGTAACTCCAGCAGCCGTTCCACTAGCTCCTCCACCTACTATTAACAAATCAATAGAGATGTATTCTGTTTTATCACTACTACATCCTTGTAGGAATATCATTATTAAAATAATAGAACAAAATGTTTTAATTTGAGTCATAACAATGCTTTAATTATTAGAAATTATAGTCTCTATTATTGGTAGTAATACTTTAGCCATTCTTAAGAAACCAAGATCAGTAAGATGAATACCATCAACAGTCGCTTCACCATCATCTCCAATATAATTATCTGATGATAGATAATATATGTTTTTATAACCTGAAGATTTTAAAAGTTCAAACTGCCTTTTAAGTTCCGCATTCTTATCTCTAACAACTTTATTTATTTCTTTATCAAATTGCATATGTGTAAAAATAACAGATTCCATAAAAAGTATAGG
>JAAYFB010000079.1 GCA_012728465.1 Proteiniphilum sp.
AAAAAATTAACTTTCTCTTGAAGAACTTAAAAACTCAACTTTCTCAACATGCAATGGAGAGGAAAGACTTAATACGATGCTAAGTATTTCTGTGATATACATAATGTAAAGTTATGGATTTTATGGAATCACCCACACAAATCGTAATAGAGCCATAATGTTAGTTTTTTTGCCATTAATCAGCCAAAATCTACAAATAATGATAAACAAAATCACTAATAGCAGCAAATTACTTTGAATAATGTTTATCATATATGCCTTTTAGGCTGCTATAGGGCACTAATTGCTTCTTCATAATGGTGTTGTTAATTTAGATGTAGCAAAAAGCAACTGTTTCTTTAATTGCAATAGAATGTTAATTGCGGTGAGCCTCTGATATATTTAGTTCTGTACTCAAGTTGCAAGCTATAAAAGGGATAAGTGCTCTACATACCTTATACACTAATTGCACCACGGGTTTGTAACAATCCTCAAACTTCAACACAAAATGATAGCGTAGTTATGGTGAAATGATTAATAGTTCTATTTGTGGTTAAGATTGCAAATTATAGATATATACACTTCTATCATTACCTAAATCTCTTTTTTATTTGTATTTTTGTCAGCCTAACATCGTAATATTAAAAGATGGCTAAGAATAAGTTGGCAAAGTTTGCCGATA
Source organism: Proteiniphilum sp. (assembly GCA_012728465.1). Lineage (GTDB taxonomy): Bacteria > Bacteroidota > Bacteroidia > Bacteroidales > Dysgonomonadaceae > Petrimonas. Next base: position 662 of record JAAYFB010000079.1, read on the forward strand.
TGGCAACGTATGATAATGTTTTTCAATATAGCTTTGAGGATTTAAAAAACGAGGGTTTCCCTCTTATGGGTAAGTGGAATACTTTTTTTAAAAATGACAATCCCATAGTTTTAGAGCTAGGCTGTGGCAAAGGAGAATACACCGTAGGACTGGCAGCAAAATATCCGAATAAAAACTTTATTGGCATAGATATAAAAGGATCGAGAATGTGGACTGGTGCTACCGAGGCTGTAGATAAAGGCTTGGCTAACGTCGCATTTATTAGGACTCACATTGAGCAAATTACTAGCTTCTTTGATGCTGACGAGGTGTCAGAGATATGGATTACTTTTCCCGATCCGCAGATGAAGAAGACTAGAAAGCGACTTACTTCTACTCGATTTATGCAGGAGTACAGCCAAATTATTAAGCCAGATGGTATCGTTCATCTAAAAACGGATAGTAGTTTTTTATACACTTACACCGATGCGATGGTGAAAGTGAATAATTTGGAGGTGATAATAAATACCGATAATCTGTACAACTCTGGCATCGAAGATGACATTTTACAAATACAGACATTTTACGAACAACAATGGCGGGCACGTGGTATTGATATTAAATACATAAAGTTTTTGTGTCCCAAAGATAAAGAATGGATTGAGCCCGATATTGAGATTGAGCGAGATAGTTATCGAAGCTTTGGGCGAAACGCTATTGTAGAGTAATATATTTTTGAAATAAGGCTAACATTTAATAAAAACAAATCATGGCAATTTATCCCAAACTAATTATAGATGCACTTCGCACAGTGCGTTACCCAGGCACAGGCAAAGATATTGTGACAATGGGTATGGTGGATGAGGATATCCACATAGATGGAATGAAGGTGAGCTTAACTTTGATTACTGAAAAGGTTAACGATCCTTTTATACGTTCTCTAGTAAAGATGTGTGAGCAGGCAATACTGCTACATGCAGACAAAAATATTGAAATAAAGGGTAATATATCGGTCAAATCTAAGCAGGTGTTGCCTCCGCCAGTAACCAAACTACTGCCCAATGTAAAAAACATTGTGGCGGTTGCCTCAGGTAAGGGGGGTGTGGGCAAAAGTACAATTTGCACCAACCTTGCAGTAGCATTAGCACAAAAGGGCTACAAGGTAGGTCTTCTTGATGCTGATATATTTGGTCCTTCTATTCCAAAGATGTTGGACTCTGAGGAAGCCCGTCCAATGATAGAAAAAATAGATGGACGTGACATGATAGAGCCTATCCAGAACTATGGAGTGAAGATGCTGTCAATTGGTTTTTTTGTAAACAAGGATGATGCCGTTGTATGGCGGGGCTCCATGGCTACAAATGCTTTGAAGCAACTTATTACAGATGCAAGTTGGGGCGATTTAGATTATTTTTTAATCGATTTGCCTCCTGGCACTAGTGATATTCATTTAACTTTGGTGCAAACATTGGCAATAACGGGTGCAGTGATTGTTAGCACACCTCAAGAAGTAGCTCTAGCAGATGCACGCAAAGGTATAAGCATGTTTACAGGCGACAAGATTAATGTTCCAATCTTAGGACTGGTAGAGAATATGGCATGGTTTACTCCAGCTGAGCTCCCCGAAAACAAGTATTATATATTTGGCGAAGGTGGTTGCAAAAAACTAGCCGAAGAGAGAGGATATCCACTTTTGGGACAAATACCTATTGTGCAAAGTATTCGTGAAGCTGGTGATGCAGGACAACCAGCAGCGGTAAATGCAAATAGCATTACTGGCTTAGCATTTGCCGAGCTTGCGGATAAAGTAGTAGAGGCTATTGACAAGCGTAATAGAGATCTACCTAAAACTGAGGTTGTGAAAATGACTAGGTAATTGAACATGTAAACTAGACAAATGCATTTGCCTGTTCAAGGTAGATGCATTTGTTATAAATATCCACTTCATTAAAATGAATCACCCATTACACCTATTCAAGTATTGTCCAAAATGCGGATCTCGACAGTTTGAAATTAATAACGACAAGTCGAAGCGATGCAAGCAATGTAGCTTTACTTACTACTTTAATCCCTCAGCAGCTGGAGTGGCAATAATAGAGAATAATTGTGGCGAGATATTGGTGGCACGACGGGCCAATGAGCCAGCTATAGGAACTCTAGACTTGCCAGGTGGTTTTGCTGACTTATATGAAACAATTGAAGAGACGGTAATTCGTGAAGTGTTAGAGGAAACAGGGCTAGTGGTAAGTAGATATCAATTTCTCTTCTCAATGCCAAATACATATCTATATTCTACTCTAGAGGTGCACACAATGGATATGTTCTTTAAATGTTATGTGGATGATATTTCAACTTTGAGGCCACAGGATGATGTGTCTGAGCTTTTCTTTATGAAAAAAGAGGATATAAATCCAAATGATTTTGGAATGCATTCGGTAAAGTTTGGTCTGGAAGTTATGTTAAAAAATAATGGTTAATGTATAATTGTAACAACAATGTAATATTTTGTGTGTTTACTTGTAACGTCAATCATATATCTTCGTGTCCGAAATATTTGATGTAAAGAGATTTAAAATGAAACAATTTACAATTATCGTATGCTACTGCATTTTTGCTTTCTCAAATGCTTTTGCACAATCAAGTGATAAGAGCGATATAATTGAGAAGGACATTAAGGAATTACAAAAGTTTAAGGTATCGGGTTATATTCAGTCGCAGTTGCAAACAGGACAACAGGATGCATCCTTGCTGGTGGGTACTCCAAACGAAAACAGTGACAAATCGTTCAACCGAATTGGTATTCGTCGTGGGAGAATTAAATATACTTACACCGAAGGAATAGCTTCGGGAGTGTTTCAGTTAGATCTTACTGAAAAGGGCATAGGCTTTAAGGATGTATATATTAACGTAATGGACCCCTTTGTGAAGAGTAGCTCCCTACGTGCTGGTATTTTTGACAGACCCTTTGGCTACGAGATTAGGTATTCTTCATCTATGAGAGAGACACCTGAGAGGTCAAATGTCTTTAATACTCTATTTCCTGGTGAGCGAGATTTAGGGGCAATGATAACTCTATGTGCAGCACCATCTTCTAAGTGGAGTTTCATTGAGATGAATGTTGGACTATTTTCGGGTAATGGAATTAGGCAAGATACTGACAGCCGAAAAGATTTCATAGGACACATCAAAGCCGAAAAAGATATTCATCCTAATATAAATATTGGGGTGGGTGCCTCGTACTACAATGGTAGCATTTATCAAGGTACTGAAAATGTTTATACCATGCAGGATGGGAGCTTTGTGCTAAGTAGTGACCAACATAATATTGGTAAATATGCCAAAAGAGAGTATGTGGGGTTCAATGCACAATTTATTGCTAACAGCAATATCGGAAAAACTAAGATTGTGGGTGAATACCTTTATGGCACACAGCCAGGGTTAAAGAATAGTAGTAAAAGCCCCAATTCATCTACTCAGATTATAGCTGATACATATATTAGAAGTTTTAATGGGTGGTATGTTTTGTTGTCACAAGACTTGGGTAATCTTCCAATTTCTGCATTGGTAAAGTATGACTTGTATAATCCTAATCGTAATGTATCGAATAACAACTTAGGTGATGCAACTGGAACAGGAAGTGCCGATGTTGCATATAATACTCTAGGGCTTGGCCTTGTGTGGTGGGCAAATAAAAGCCTAAGGGTGCAGGCATATTACGAAATTGTGAAAAACGAAACTAGCGTTAACCTAGAAGGCTATGCCCATGATAGAAAAGATGATGTGTTCACTCTTAGATTGTCTTACAAGTTTTAGAATAGTAATACATCGCTCTGAAGTGAAGATGCATATTCTTGTTTTAGGCAAGTATATGCATCTTTTTTTATTCTTATAATCTTAACCACATCGTAACAATTATGAAAACACCTTGTAATATCTACTGACTATTTTTGTATCGTAAAGAAAGAAGAATTGAACTGAATTTCAAAAATAGGAATTATGAAAAAAACATTACTAATCGTAGTCACATTGCTCGCCGCAATTATTAGCGCAAGTGCACAAAAAATAAAAGGCTCGGATACCGTATTGCCTTTATCACAAAAGGAGGCCGAAAATTATATGAAAGCTAACCCCTCCAAGACTGTAACCGTAACGGGTGGAGGAAGTGGTGTGGGTATATCATCTCTTTTGGCTGGCACAACAGATATAGCACAGGCATCTAGAAAAATTAAGTTTTCGGAGAAGCAAAAACTAAAAGATAGCGGTAAGGAGGCAGTTGAGGTCATAATTGCATATGACGCTTTGGCGGTAGTGGTTCATCCATCAAACAAAGTAGGAAAGCTAACCCGAGAACAACTAGAAGGGGTATTTACAGGCAAAATTACTAACTGGAAAGAGCTAGGAGGTGATGATTTGAAAATTATTCCATACTCACGCGAGACATCCTCAGGAACATATGAGTTTTTTAAAGAGAGTGTTTTGAAAAATAAAAACTACGTGAATGGTATTATGAGCATGCCTGCCACTGGTGCCATCATTCAATCGGTGAGCCAAACGAAGGGTGCAATTGGATACGTTGGTCTAGCATATCTTAATAAAGAGGTGAAAGCGTTGAGCGTATCATACGATGCTGGCAAAACATTTGCAGCTCCATCGGTAGCAAATGCTAAGAATAAAACTTACCCTGTAGTTCGCCCTCTTTACTTCTACTATGAGGCAAAAGTGGATAAGAGCACAAAAGAGTTCATCGATTATGTATTATCACCAATTGGGCAAAAGGCAGTTGCAGAGATTGGATTTATACCAGTAAACTAACTAAGTCTTAATTGGCTTGATAGTAAGATGAACAAACTTAGAAGATTTATAGAGCGAATAGTCGAGAGCCTACTTACAGTTAGCGGTGCCATCACATGTATCGCCATACTGCTTATAGTTATATTCCTTTTTAAGGAAGGAATAGGGTTATTCAATTCACCCACTGTTGAGAATGGATATGCACTATACGTTAACTCTGATAACAGTATCGAATAACTCACTCCATTTCAAATAAAACACATATTTGATTCTGAAATAACTAATTGGCAAGATGTGGGAGGTCAAGAAGGTGAGATAAGTATTTTTCGCTTCGATGATATTTTTAATATATATGCCGAAAGTGAGTTTGGAGACGACTATGAATTATTGCCAGAGAGGTTAGCAGAGCAAATAGCCGATAATAAGAATATCGTAGCATATCTTCCGCAAAGATACGCACCTGCTAATATAGATGGTGTGAAGATGTTGCCTAATAGAAATATCTCAATATCTGACTTCATTGGTGGTTCAGAATGGCTGCCCACCGCCACACCCACACCATTGTTTGGGGTGCTACCTCTTATTCTTGGCACATTATTAGTAAGCATCACTGCCATACTCATAGCATTGCCTTTAGGATTAGGAGTGGCAATATATATATCGGAGCTAGCTGGGAGACGTACGCGTAAGTTTATGAAGCCCACCATCGAGTTGCTTGCTGGCATACCGTCGGTAGTATATGGTTTCTTTGGATTGGTGGTTTTGGTACCAATAGTCCAAAAGGTATTTAACTTGCATGTTGGTGAAACTGCCTTTACCGGAAGTTTGTTATTAGCAATAATGGCTTTGCCAACTATAATAACTGTTGCTGAAGATGCAATGCGTAATACTCCTAAAGCTATGCGTGAGGCTAGTCTTGCATTAGGAGCCACACATTGGCAAACTATATACAAGGTGATAATACCTTACTCAGCATCTGGAATTTCAGCAGCAGTAGTGCTAGGTATCGGTAGAGCTATTGGTGAAACTATGGCGGTGCTTATGGTAACAGGAAATGCGGCTAAGATGCCTAGCACAATATTTGACCCAGTGCGAACCATACCTGCAACCATTGCTGCCGAGCTTGGCGAAACTGCTGCGGGAAGTGCTCATTATCAGTCTTTGTTTTTGCTTGGGTGCATTCTGTTTGTAATAACAATGATAATAAGCATATCGTCCGAAATGATATCTAAACGTCAAACCAATAAGGGGGTATTGTAATGAATAAGAAGTTGAGTCAACAAATAGCATTTATCATTTTCCGAGTTTTAGGATTGTTGGTAGTAGGTATTCTCTTCTGGATACTTGGCTTTATTATTGTGAATGGAATAGGGGTAATTAGTTGGGATTTTCTGTTTACTGAGCCCACTGAAGGTATGACATCGGGAGGTATCTTTCCTGCCATTGTTGGAACTATATGTTTAGTGATAGGTAGTATGATATTTGCCTTTCCATTAGGAGTTATGTCAGCAATATACACCAACGAATATGTGGGTAATGGATGGATAGTCAAGTTCATCAGAGTGATGACAAATAATCTTAGTAGTATTCCCTCAATAGTTTTTGGATTGTTTGGTATGGCATTATTTGTTAATACTCTTGGTTTTGGTGATTCAATATTAGCTGGTTCGCTAACTCTTGGGTTGTTGGTTTTACCATTAGTAATACGTACCACCGAAGAGGCTCTAAGTGCAGTGCCTTCTTCGTACCGTACTGGTAGTTTAGCTCTTGGTGCAACTAAATTACAAACCATACGCAAAGTGGTTCTTCCTGCTGCATTTCCAAACATAACTACGGGTTTGATTCTTTCAATTGGGAGAGT
>JAAYFB010000080.1 GCA_012728465.1 Proteiniphilum sp.
AAGGATATAAACTTCTTTCATTTCTCATCCTCTTTCGATTGGTATAGCAATATCTCATATTATAAACCAATGGCATTGGTGGTGTACCATCGTGAAAAGCCAATTGCATCTATGTTTGCTCTAATGATGCGCATAAATAGGTTTCTCTATGGGTCAGCATTTAAACGTTGTTACGTTTCGCAGCAGCCCGATTTTTACGATGATAATACTAATAAAATAGAGGTTTTCGATCTACTGATAAAAACCCTTGTAAAGGAGGTTGGAAATAAGGTTTTGTACATTGAGTATCGTAATATTAATAGTGCAATATTCGGCTATAAAGGATTTCGTGATAACGGTTTTTATTACGCTAAGTGGATAAATGTATATAACTCACTTCAAAAAAGAAGAGATATATGGAATCAGCTATCAAGAACACGAAAAAATCAAGTAAACAAAGCGAGTCGTAAGGGATTGGTTATTGAAGAAATTACTAGCAGAGAAGAATTGTTTGAAGTATATAATTTGATAATTAAAACCAAACGATGGGGAGTTTTTAATCGCTTTCCTCCATATCAATATTTTGAGAATTTTCTTAATTATTATGTCAAACAGGATAAAGGCAGAATACTAATCACAAAGTACAAGGATAAAGTAATCGGTGGAATAATATTGGGTTTTCAACAACGCAAAGTATGTGTGTTGTATTATTGGGGTAAAGATAAAACTTATCAGAATCTTAATCCTTCAGTATATACTATTTACTCGGCAATGGAGATGGCTGAGAAAAAAAAATATGAAGTATTTGATTTTATGGATTCTGGCTACTTAAATATTCGTACAGGTAAGCCTCGTTTTTTGTTGCAATTTGGAGGTAAATCTCAAGCTACTCGACGTTGGTACAGATTCAATTGGAAGATATTGAGTTTCTTCGCAAAACAAGTTTACGATTAATATACTTAAATAAGCACAGTTTATATTGTTAAAATATAGTTATGGCTTATCTTATTGTGTTGCTCTTTGGTTAATGAACTGTAAATGGTAGCTATTTTGGAAGTATATGTTTGGTCGGTATTGAAAGATTGGCTACATTTGCATTGTGTTTTTCATGGTATTAGATTTAAGGTTAACAATGGAGATTGGTTGTCGTGAGACAACCATTTTCTTTTTATAGACATTCCATTTCTAGAAAGAGCTTTTCCCCTTCATTACTTTTTTATTTATGTATTCTATATTGTTGGGATATAAAGCCTACTAAATGAATATATTCTGAAATATATAATACGTGTCCTGTATGTATATTTATCTATTTGTACTTTTCCCAAAGACCTGAGTAAATTACTTCCTTTGTTTCATCTATTATCTGGTGCAAGTCGGCTTCGTCAATTCCTTTGGTATTTATCGGTTTGTGTATTATCAATTCTAATTTGCCAGGAGTGATTATTAAAGATTTCTTTTTCAAAATATCATATGGGCCATTTATTGTTAAGGGTACGATAGGTAGTTCCATATCGTGTGCAATATGAAATGCCCCTTTCTTAAAACGTCCCATTTTCCCATTCATGGTTCTTGCACCCTCAGGAAACATCATTATTGATACTCCATCTGAAATTTGTTCTTTAGCAGCCTTTATCGTATTTGATCGAGTGGCGGCACTTGTGTTGTCAACAAATACATGCCCCGCCTTTTCAGATGCCGTACCAACAAATGGAATATTTCTCAAACTCTGTTTTTGTACCCATTTTATGTTTTGATTTAAAAAGCCATATGTCAGAAATATATCAAATGAGCCTTGGTGATTTGCTACAAACACGTATGATTGTTTGGGGTCTAGGTTTTCGTGTCCTGAACTCTTAATTCTGCATAAAGCAATCCAACAGGTAATTCTTGACCACCATTTAGGAGGATAGTATCCCCACCATCGGCTCCCAAAAATAGGTGTTAATAACACAACTGTAAGTGCTGTCAGTATAGTTAATACCAAAAAGATGGGTAAAAAAATGAGCCATTGGTATAAAAAACCAAGAGCCTTCTTCAAAAACTTCATAATAAGTAGATAAATCTTAGATTGCAAAAATAATAATAATTGTCTTTTTTTTCTCGAAAAAAGTAATCCTTTTTTGTTTTTTATCCCATTTTACATCATTGTTCAAATATTTTACTTGAATAATTTTATAGATTGGCTAATTATGCGTTTATTTGTACTAGGAATTCAACAACATAATATATTATACAATGAAAGAGATAGCAAAGTATTCAGGGGTATTTGTAATGATTATTGGAGTATTGGTTCTTGCAATACCATTCTTTGGAGGAACAACCAATAATACAAACCTATTAATTGGATTACTATTAGTGATTGAGGGCTTCTTGGGTCACATTTATGTGAACAACATGAAAAAAGAATCAATTGTAGGGAATATTGTTTGGGCAATAGTTCTTCTTCTGGTTCCTTTTGGATTGTTTTTTGTAATGAAGAAAATGGCTTACGAAAAGGATGAATTTGCTCTATACAACTAGATTTAATATCCTAAATTTACATTACTAAAATAAAATAGGGTCTCAATGTTGAGACCCTATTTTATTTTATATATGAAAAGAACAGTCATGCTGTTCTTTAATTGTCATCTAAGGTATTCTGTAGATAACACTATTTATATTCATTCCTGCCCCTACAGATGCAAGTATGATATTGTCACCAGAAGTTAACTCATGTCCTTTCATTTCTCCTCTAATTATTATATCAAGCAGAGTTGGAACTGTGGCGACTGACGAGTTGCCAAGCCATGAAATAGTCATTGGCATTATAGTTTCTGAAACCTCCCTTATTCCGTATAGTCTGAATAGGCGCGAAAGAATTGCGTCATCCATTTTACCATTAGCTTGGTGAAGTAGTAGCTTCTTTATATCATTAATGTGTAGGTCTAGCTTATCTAATCCAGTCTTTAGTGTTTTCGGAACATTTTCTAAGGCGTATTGATATAGTCGGCGACCATTCATTTTTAAAAATAGTTCGTCTTGTTTTGCACGCTCACTGTCGTAAGATGCTCCCATCTTCAATAAGTTAACATATTCAATAGCATCACTTCTTGAACTGTGACCAATAATGCCAACTGGTGTTTCGCTTTCGATTGGTTCCACAACTACTGCAGCTGCACCATCTGCGTAAATCATACTATCTCTATCATGTGGGTCTGATATTCTTGATAATACATCAGCACCAATTACTAAAATCTTCTTTGCATCGCCCGAGCGTATGTAGTAGTCTGCTTGTATGAGTGCTTGCACCCAACCAGGACATCCAAATAAAATGTCATATGAAACCGCGTTTGGATTTTTAATCTCAAGTTTAGCTTTTACTCTTGATGCAAGTGCTGGTGTTATATCTATTCTTGAATCATTAGCTCTGATATCACCAAAGTTGTGTGCAAATATAATGTAGTCTAACTCCTCTTTATTTATTCCTGATGCTTCAATTGCTCTTTGAGAGGCAATTGTTGCAAGATCAGAAGTTCTCTGATTATCATCAGCATATCTTCGTTCCAATATAGTTGTAATTTCTGCAAATTTATCAATTATCTCCTGGTTACCTCTGTCGATGGTTGCTCCATTTGATTCTAAAAACTTGTAGTTAAGAAAGTCTTCATTTTTTACTACCTTAGAAGGTATATAGCTTCCCGTTCCAGTAATTTGGCTATATATTTTTTTCATACCAATGTTTGTAATTAAAAAAAACTATTTTTATTGTCGCAAAGATAGTCAATATATTGATAAGGGATGAGATATTCATTTCTTTTTGCTGTATATAGTATTAGATGTTGTGTTTGAGTAGTATGATTGTGTTAATGTATAAGTTGAACTAGTTCTTTGATTAATATATTAGATTGCATATTAGAATATGTTAATGGAATATGTTTTATATGATTTATTTGAGTGTTTCAACCGTATATTATTGAATAATATCTGTATTTGCAAAATCCTTTTTAATACGTATCTTTGCGAAGCACGATGTATGTTTATTTTGCTATAATATGCGTTGTAATTGTTGTGAAATAACCGCTTGTGTCTTGTCATTTTTGAGGCACTTAATATTATGTGATTATGTGGAATAGCACTTCAATTTGTGTTTCTTTTTTATTCGTAGTTATTATTGAATTGATTATTTAAAAAAAATAGGTATAAATATGAGTTTCAAACTTGAGATTTGCGCAAACTCCGTGGCGAGTTGTGTTGAGGCACAAGAGGGTGGGGCGTATCGTGTGGAGTTGTGTGCAGGAATACCTGAAGGAGGAACCACCCCTTCGTATGGTGAGATGGTTGTAGCAAGAGAGCTGTTAGATATTAAACTATATGTTATTATTCGCCCTCGAGGAGGCGACTTCCTTTATTCAGAATCGGAGCACAAGGCAATGTTAAAGGATATCGAGGTGGCTAAAAACATAGGTGTGGATGGTGTTGTTATAGGCTGTCTCACGGCGGAAGGTGACGTGGATATGATTAGAAATAGAGAGTTGATAGAAGCAGCTGGCGATATGGGGGTAACCTTTCATCGTGCCTTTGATAAGTGTCGAAATCCTAAAGAGGCACTAGAGCAGATTATTGAACTAGGATGCGAAAGGATTCTAACTTCGGGCCAAAAGCCAAAAGCCGAAGATGGAGTATCATTAATAAAGGAGATAGTGAAACAGGCAGGTGATAGAATTATAATAATGCCTGGTAGCGGAGTAAATGAAGATAATATCGCATACATAGCTACCGAGACGGGTGCTAAAGAGTTCCATATCTCTGCACGTACTCCTGTGAAAAGTAAAATGATATTTCGCAAAGAGGATGTTTCAATGGGTGCAACAAATATTACGATTGATGAGTTTGAGCAAAATATTACAAATGCCGGACGCGTTAGGTTGACTTTTGAACAATTGATTTCAAAAGATTGTCTCACTAAATAGACTTCAAAGTTACGTTTTCGATATGCTTACTTAAATAACTCGGATGAGTTGAACAATCATGCAAAAAGCATTTTTTTATTATAATCTTGCAAGAAGTGATCTTGTTAAATCATTACAATGCCAAAATAATTGATCTTTATTTGTATATTACTAAAACTAATATTATCTTTGTCGCATAATCCTCAAAGAAAAGCAAAACTTTTTTGGTTGCTTTACAATAAAAATTCAAATAAATACATAGTAGATTGCTGTATTAATGGGCGGAATAACCTTGTTACCACCAAACATTTGCAAATACAAAACAGCATACTTAATCAATAAAATCGAAAACTTTTCAGTCTTGAGTTCAAGAAGGCTATTCTCTCTCAAATATTTAGACAATATTTCATCTTGTGTTTTAAAGCTCAGATTATAGGCGTTATATATAATCAAGTAGTTTATCAAGAATGGATGATTAATCGATATTGAACTCAGCATAGAAATAAAATATAAAACAATATTACTATTTTAACAAACAATTTAAATGGCTTACAATATTCTTGAGCTTAATGAGAAGCTTACTACCGAATTACGTGCACTTGCCAAGGAAATGGGTATAAAAAGACCTGATGCATACAAAAAAGAAGATTTGATATACAAAATTCTCGATGAGCAGGCTATAATGAAGACCAAAAATATGGGTCCTGAACCTAAGGCTAAACCGAATAATAATAATAATCGAAACAGAAAACAGGCTGAGCCGAGAAAAGATCGACAAGAAAATGCAGTAAAACCTGTAGTTACTAATGACCAAAAATTATATACAAGTAATGCAGACAATGTAAATATTAGAACAGATAATTCTGCATCATCAAGCACAAAAACAAACAATGAAATGAAAGAGGACAAGACTTCAAAAGAGGAGGTTATTGTTCTATCGCATCCCGATATAATTCCAGATTCAAGCCTGATTATAGTAAAGGAGGAACGCAAAGAAGTTGAAACACCAAAAGATCAACCGATCATTGAGCCTGAAGTGAAAATTGAAGATAAAACAGTAGTTGAAACTAAGGTTGAAGATAAACCTACACCTACTCCTACACCTACACCTACACCTACAAAACCCACTCAACTTGTATTTCGTTCTTCGAGACAGAGGGAAAGAGATAAATCAGCTAAAGTGCCACCAGCAACATTACCTCTAGTAGTTGCTGAGGACTCATCTGATGTAAAGCCTTCGGAGGAAGATTACAAAAAAGAAGTAGTAGAAGAGAAAAAAACATCATTACTTCAGGAGCTTGTTACTCCTACGCCATCACAATTTCGTCACAATCCTGCTCAACAACTAAAAGCTGCCCAACAGCCGCAACAAGCACCACCTCAGAAAGAAAAAGATAAGGAGCCAGCCTATGACTTTGATGGTATCTTAAGTGCTTCTGGAGTGCTAGAAATAATGAGTGATGGTTTTGGTTTTTTAAGATCATCTGATTACAATTATATGTCATCTCCAGACGATATATATGTTTCACAATCTCAAATTAGACTTTTTGGTTTGCAAACAGGAGATGTGGTTGAAGGGCCTATTCGTCCTCCAAAAGAGGGAGAGAAGTTTTTCCCACTCATTAAAGTTGATAAGATTAATGGTCGCAAACCCGAGGAAGTTAGGGATAGAGTTCAGTTTGATCACTTGAAGCCACTTTTTCCTGACGAGAAGTTTAAACTAACGAAAGGTTACAACGACAACCTATCATGCAGAGTGGTAGATATGTTTTCTCCAATCGGTAAAGGACAGCGTGGACTTATTGTTGCGCCACCTAAGACGGGTAAAACAGTTCTTCTTAAAGATATAGCAAACGCTATTGCAGCTAATCACCCTGAGGTGTATATGATAATTTTGCTTATCGACGAGCGTCCTGAAGAGGTTACAGATATGGAGCGTAGTGTTAATGCTGAAGTTATAGCATCAACATTTGACGAACCAGCAGAACGACATGTAAAAATTGCAGATATAGTGCTTAATAAAGCACGTCGTATGGTGGAGTGTGGTCATGATGTTGTTATTTTGCTAGACTCTATAACTCGTCTTGCTCGTGCATATAACACTGTGCAACCAGCATCTGGTAAGGTTCTTTCGGGAGGTGTTGATGCTAACGCACTTCAAAGACCCAAAAGATTTTTTGGAGCTGCAAGGAAGATTGAAAATGGTGGCTCACTAACAATTATTGCTACTGCTCTTACAGAAACAGGTTCGAAAATGGATGAGGTTATTTTTGAAGAATTTAAAGGTACTGGTAATATGGAGCTTCAGTTAGATAGAAAGTTATCTAATAAGCGTGTATTCCCATCGGTAGATATTATTGCATCGAGTACTCGTCGCGAGGATTTATTGTTACCTGCAGATACGCTTAATCGTATGTGGATTCTTCGTAACTATCTTGCTGATATGAATTCAGTTGAGGCTATGGAATTCTTGCTAAATAGATTGAGAAGAACAGCCAACAACGAAGAGTTTTTGATATCAATGAATGATTAGAACAGAAACAGAGCAATTAGATACATTATATATTAAAGAGCAGCCGTTATCATTAATGGCTGCTTTTTGCTTATATTTTAAATGCTAATAATTATGAAGTTGGAGTTAAACGACTTTGAAAAAGAGTTGAAAATAATTGATATTAAGCAGGCTGTATTCATAAATATGATTGCTACGCCTCTAATCTTTGTGCTATTTGGTGCTATATTTTATAGACTACATAAAGAAGTTTGGCTTACGGTATTCTCAGTTCCTACCGATTGGGCTCTATTCTTCTTGAGATTGTTGTTGGCATTCGTAATATACATATTGGGTGTTGTGATGCATGAGCTAATACATGGTGCTACGTGGGCTATGTTTCTGAAAGGTGGGTTTAAATTCATTGAATTTGGAATCATGCGTAAATATGGCACTCCATATTGTCATAGCAAGAGTCCTATGAAAGTGAAGCACTATATTATTGGGGGAATAATGCCATCAATTATTCTAGGTTTTATACCATTAGTTTGTGGTCTTGTGATAGGAAACTTTTGGGTGATGCTTTTTGGTTTTTTGTTTACTACTGCATCAATTGGCGATTTTATGGTTGTAAAACTTCTAATGGGTGAAAACATGAATGATTATGCGGAAGATCACCCTTTGGAAGCTGGTTGTTATGTGTACAGACAAAAGAAATAGATTATAATATTAGAGTTGATAGCTCGAACACAAACTATTTAAACTACATTTGCATAGATATTTTTTGATACTAATTTTCTAATTGGATAAGCTGTTATGAATTACCAACAAATTTTTTCCGAAATATTTGAAGATCTAAAAGGAGTAGATAATATTGGCAAAGTGGCTGATTATATTCCCGAATTGGCAAATGTCGATCCCAATCATTTTGGAGTAAATCTTACAACCATCGAAGGAGATGCATATGACTATGGTGATGCCAACATTAGGTTTTCAATTCAGAGTATTGCTAAAGTATTTTCGTTTGTTTTGGCATATTCTCGAATAAAAAGTGACATTTGGTTACGAATGGATTTGGAGCCAGCGGGAACACCATTTAACTCACTAGTGCAGCTAGAATATGACAAAGGTGTGCCACGTAACCCATTTGTTAATGCAGGGGGGATAGTAGTTTGCGATATTCTGGTAAGTGAGTTAGAAAACCCCAAATCAGATATGCTGAACTTTATCAGAACACTATCAGACAATAGGGATATTAATTACAATTCCAAAGTGTCGGAGTCTGAAAGACTAAGTGGGTACAAAAACTATGCTTTGGTTAACTTGATGAAATCATTTGGCAATATACACAACGATATAGATGAGGTGATGGATTTATATTTTAGTATTTGCTCTATCGAGATGAGTTGTAGAGAATTGTCGGAGTCATTCTTGTTTTTGTCAAATAATGGTATCGTGCCTTATTCAGGTGAGCAGATATTATCATCAAGCCGAACCAAGAGAACCAATGCTCTAATGCAGACTTGTGGTTTTTATGATGAAGCCGGACAGTTTACATTTAAAGTAGGACTACCCGGCAAGAGTGGTGTTGGGGGTGGCATAGTTGCCATTCATCCCCAAAAGTATGCAATATCTGTATGGAGCCCACGACTAAATGTGAAAGGCAACTCATTTTTAGGTATGCTTTTTTTAGAAGAGTTTACTACTAGAACCGAATTATCGATATTCTAGTAGCTTTAAAATATTAAATATATCAAAAAGAGATTTTACAATTGTGTTTTAGTATTAAATAGACTATTTTTGTGAAAATAATTAGAACTTTAGAGTTACATGAAATTTGATTTAAAGGAGCGAACACCACAGTTGATAGCAATTATAGGTGTTTTAGTTTTAGTGATTGTTGTTTCACTATTTTATATCGTAAACAAGAATAAGCAGATAGATACAATGCAGCAACAGTTTACAGTAGATAAACAGGAGCTGGAAGATGAGTATGAGGCAATATCTATGCAGTATGAGGGTTTCAAGTTTAGCGTTCAAAACGACTCTTTACTATACAAGCTAGAAAATGAGCAGGCAAAGGTGCAACGTTTGCAAGAACAATTGCGAATTACTAATGCAGACAATAAAGCAGAGATTTCCAGATTAAAGAATGAGTTGGCTACTCTCAGAAGAGTGCTTAAGTCGTATGTACAGCAAATAGATTCACTGCATAGGTTGAATACTGAATTGCAAGAAAAAAATGAGCAAATTACGCAGCAGTATCAGCAAACAAGTAGGACACTAAACAAAGTAGCGCAAGAGCGAGAACAGCTAAGCGAGAAAGTGTCTCTAGCTTCAAAACTTGATGCAACTGGCATTAATATAAAAGCAGTAAATGATAGAGGGAGGGAACAAAAGAGATTGAGCCGTAGCAATCAATTTGTTTTATCTTTCATGATTACTAAAAACATTACCGCACAGCCTGGCGAACGTACGATATTTGCTAGAATAATGGCACCTGATGGTTCGGTGCTAACAAAAAATGCAACAAATACATTCCCGTATGAGAATGGAAATATTCAATATTCAATAAAAAGAGTAGTAGAATATGGTGGCGAAGAGATTAATGTAACCATGTATTGGGATATTGAAGAGTTTTTGATGGCGGGTACGTATAAGGTTGATATATTTGCCGATGGCAATCACATTGGTAGCACATCATTCTCTATGCAAGAGTAATAATAAAAACATACACAAAAAAAGGTCTCTAGAGCAGAGACCTTTTTTTTGTGTATAAATTCCGATAGTTTTATTAAAACGACCACTTCTCAGATGTGTTGCTACTTTTTGTATCAATCTTGGGGCTCGCTTCTGTTTTTATCGTCTTTGATGTATCTTTGTTGACCTTGCCTGGACCTTGATAAAACTCCATTGCACGTGGCATTACTTGTTTTATTCTATCAATTCTTTTTTGATCAGTAGGGTGAGTGCTTAAAAAATCAGAATTTGATGAGTTGCTAGAGCTTTGTGCCATTCTACTCCAAAAAGATACTGCTACTTCAGGATTGTATCCCGCTAGTGCCATCACAATAAGTCCAATCTCGTCAGCTTCGTACTCCTGTTTTCGTGCGTAGGGTAGCATCACACCTAATTGTGCGCCTATTCCAAACACTTGCTGTCCTAGTTGTGACCCAATTGAATTACCTAAAAGTCCTCCAGCAATAGAGCCACCATATTGTAAGGCTATCTGTTGGCTCATCCTTTCGCTTGAGTGTTGAGCTATTACGTGTGCCACCTCATGGCCAACCACTACTGCCAATCCCTCTTCAGATTGAGTCACAGGAAGTAGTCCTTCATAAACCACAATTTTGCCACCAGGCATAGCAAAGGCATTTACGCTTTTGTCTTTCACTAGGTTGAACTCCCAACTGTAGTTTTTTAGTTCCGATTCGTACCCATTGCTTTTGTAAAATGTCTCTACAGCAGCAGCTATTCTAGTACCTACTCTCTTAACCATTTCAGCATTAGCTGAGTTTCGTTCTACAGGTGCTGAGCGCATATAATCCTGATACTGCTGCAGACTCAGTGCCATGATTTGCTCGCTTGACACCAATGATAGTTGTCTTCTGCCAGTGAATGGAACACTGCCACAGGCTTGCAAAATAATTAGGGCAACTATAGTCATAATAGATAGTTTTGCCATCTTAAAATAATAAGTCTTAGTCATATAGTTTTGATATTTAATTTTTGGACATATGTATGATTTGTAAATTCAATATTGGTTTACTTTTTTGCATTTAAAATGAAAACAAAGATATAGAAAAGATGTTTAATGCTGTAGCATTTTTGCCAATTATATATGATGGCTAATTTTAATGTGTAGTAAGTGCCCAACTGAGACATGAATGCACAATATATTTATTGACTAACTCTATTTTAACAGTATGGTACTGGTTATGAAAGTAGTGTTAAATTAATTAACAGTGGAGAAAAGTGATGTTGTTAATATTTTAACCAAAGGTGACGTCTTGAAAGCCTAAGTGTCTAGTATATAGGCATAAACTATTTTTTCAATTGTGAAATTTACCTAATCTTACAGCAATCCCAACGTTGGGATTAGTACTTTCAAAAAAAATCATTCTCATCCCAACGTTGGGATGAGAGTTTTTCGATAGTTTTCTTACTGTTTCAAGGTTGGGAAGATCACTTTTGCTTATATTTTGTCGTCAAAAC
>JAAYFB010000437.1 GCA_012728465.1 Proteiniphilum sp.
TCAAGATTTTCTGCATAAATCACCTCTTTTTCTAGCAACAAGTCTGATAACTCTTTATGACCATTAACGTGTTTACTCAACAACTCTTTTGCTCTCTTATATTGTTCAGCAATCATTGTTTTTACCTCGACATCTATAAGTTCAGCTGTTTTTTCGCTATATGGCTTTTGGAAACTATAATCACCACCGCTAGAATCGTAATAACTTAAATTAGAAAGCTTGTCACTCATGCCAAGATATGCAATCATACCATAGGCTTGTTTTGTAACACGCTCCAAGTCATTCATAGCCCCTGATGATATCTTACCTAAAAACACTTCTTCTGCGGCACGACCACCAAGCAAGGCACACATTTCATCTAGCATTTGTTCTTTAGTCGTAATTTGCCTCTCTTCAGGAAGGTACCATGCAGCACCCAATGCTTTTCCACGAGGAACTATTGTGACTTTGACCAATGGATTAGCGTGCTCTAAGAACCAACTTAGAGTTGCGTGTCCTGCTTCGTGAATTGCAATTGTACGTCTTTCATCCTCAGTAATTATCTTATTTTTCTTTTCAAGTCCGCCTACTATTCTGTCAACAGCATTGATAAAGTCATCTTTTTCAACAAACTTCTTCTTGCTTCTTGCTGCAATAAGTGCAGCTTCGTTACAAACGTTTGCAATATCTGCACCACTAAAACCTGGAGTTTGACGAGATAAAAACTCCACATCCACTGTTTCATCTATCTTTATGGGACGCAAGTGCACATTGAATATTTCTTTTCGATCATTCAAGTCAGGAAGTTCAACATGTATCTGTCTATCAAAACGGCCAGCGCGCAAAAGTGCTTTATCGAGAATGTCAGCTCTGTTAGTAGCAGCTAATATAATCACACCACTATTAGATCCAAAACCATCCATTTCGGTTAATAATTGGTTCAAAGTATTTTCACGCTCATCATTAGAGCCCATGTTAGCATTTTTGCCACGTGCCCTACCTACTGCGTCAATTTCATCAATGAATATAATTGAAGGAGATTTCTCCTTTGCTTGGCGGAAGAGGTCTCTAACTCGAGAGGCTCCTACACCAACAAACATCTCCACAAAGTCAGAACCTGACATAGAAAAGAAAGGAACATTAGCTTCACCTGCAACAGCTTTAGCAAGCAACGTCTTACCAGTCCCTGGAGGTCCAACTAACAATGCTCCTTTGGGAATCTTGCCACCAAGGTTAGTGTAGTTGCTTGGATGTTTTAGAAATTCCACAATCTCTTGTACCTCTTCTTTAGCTTCAGTCAATCCTGCTACATCCTTAAATGTAACCTTAGTTCCTGCAGCATCTTTATCAAATAGTTGAGCCTTAGCTTTACCAACATTAAAGATACCCCCACCAGCACCGCCAGCACCACCTCCTTGCATTCGCCTCATCATCCATATCCAAAACACTATCAACAATAAAAAAGGGGCAAAAGATAATATTGAGCGCCAAAACTCAGAACTAAGATCATACTTAACACTTATGTCATATCCTTTTTCATCTATGACTTTATCAATAAACTCCGCCACTACTGTTGTAGGAGGAATATTTACATTAATAAAAGGATTATTTCTAAACTTGTCTGCATTATCTCCAAACACATCATTTACAGACTCTGGACGCACTTTTGCTTCTATTGATGATTTAGTACCATATACTACAATGCTTTCAAGTCTATTGTCTTTTACGTATTCTTGAAACTGAGACCAATCTACCTTTTCAACAGTAGTATTTTGGCCAAACAGTAACATACCTATCAAACCCATCGACAAGATAAGATATACCCAGTATATATTAAAAGGTTTTTTGGAATTAGGTCCTCCCATGCCTCCTGGCCTGATTGGCTTAAGGGGTCTATTATTTTGAGAATTTTTATTCTTATTGTCCATTAAAATGTTCTATGATTTTCTTATGAATATATGTAACAAACTTACTAATAATAAGTTTTAATCTATTGAGGGAATAATCTCAACTGGAGCATCATCCCACAAATTATCAATATTATAATACTCGCGAAGATTAGGTAAGAACACGTGTACTATTATATCTCCATAATCAATACCAATCCACTCCGCTGCTTGATGTCCTTGCACTCTTATTGGGTGCTCTCCTGTATTTCGCTTAACCATCACCTCTATAGACTCAGCAATAGATGCAACATGTGATGGAGTATTGCCTTCACAAATTACAAAGTAATCGCAAATAGCTCCAGGTATTCCTGTCAGGTTTATTTTTGATATTTTCTTTCCTTTCTTATCTTGAATTCCTTCAATGATATTATTTAGCAGTAATTTTATTTCTTTCATTCGATGTCTTAATCAGTTATATGTACAAAGATAATCTCTTTTTGTTAATCTTGCACTTTAATCATTGTGCAAAAAGAGTGCCAATAAGTGTTGATATGAGATATATCTCTTTTATTATGATATATTTAGATTTAAAGGCCGACAAAGATTACAGCCTACTTATGTTACAATGATTTATTTAGGAAAATAATTCCATTTGCCTATCTATCAAATTAAAACTCTTCCTATGATAACGAGTAA
>JAAYFB010000438.1 GCA_012728465.1 Proteiniphilum sp.
GACTTCTGCACTCCACTCATTGAATCGGAATTAAGACACGACACTGATGAATACTGTTAATTCCTAAAGTAGTTGAGCCAAATCACGAATGGTATGGCTCAACTACTAAATAATTCCATTAAAAACAGACTGCGTGCTGTTCTCCTATGTTCGAATGATTTTATTAAAGACTGGTTATGATAATAATCTTTTCACCGTGTCCGAGATAGCTTTGCCTTCGGCTTTTCCTGCAAGTTGCTTCGTTGCCAAACCCATAACTTTTCCCATATCTTTCATTGAAGATGCGCCAACGCTAGTAATGATTGCTGATATTTGTTCCACTAACGCTTCGGGGGATAACTGCTCGGGTAAATACTCTTGCAAAATAGCCAACTGTGCAAGCTCGTCTTTTGCCAAATCTTCTCTATTTTGAGTTATAAATATCTCGGCACTCTCTTTGCGTTGTTTAACCATTCGTTGCAATATTGACGTCTCAATGCTTTCAGATATTTCACCACTTGCATTTTTGGCAGTCTTAGCCTCAATAAACTCTTTCTTAATTGCACGTAAAACATCCAGTCTTGTCCTATCTTTGGCAAGCATTGCTTTTTTTATTTCGCCATCTAATATATTATCTAATTTCATATTTACTCGGTTTTAAGTCTAATGTATGTTTTTAATCGAAAAGCGTTGTTTTAGCTCTGTTTTCAGTTTGAATTATTTTAGGATCGAAGTCCTTGTCTCTTTTAAATACAGGCACTTTATCCAAAGCATCTAAAATCCTATCATCATCAAGCTCTTCAATACTTAAAATATATGGTTTACCTACCCCATCAGATCCAGAAAGCATCTCTACAGCTAAGGTTCCATAATATTTATTTACTAATCGCTCCTCTTCTTCTCTATTCTTACGCTCCTCTTCGCGTAGCACTTCAGCTTCTATTTCTTCAGCTTTAGTTCTAATTTCCTGTTGCTGTTTAATTCCGGCAACATCATCAATAGTAAATCCAGTGGCAAGAAGGGTTACTTTTACGTCTTCACCTAGCTCCTCCTCAACTGCCGACCCCCAAATAACCTCTATTTCGCGACTAAATTTCCCCATAAATTCGTGCAAAGCATTCATCTCTTCCATCATCAACGGATGCTCCTCGCTACAAGATATATTTATTAATATCTTTTTGGCGTTGAAGACGTCATTGTTATTTAACAAAGGAGAATTTATTGCATCATCAATAGCGTCGCTTACCCTGTTTTTGCCATTTCCTAATCCTCTACTCATAATAGCTACTCCACCATCTTTCAGAGTAGTTTCCACATCAGCAAAGTCAAGATTGACATGTCCATGAATAGTGATAATCTCGGCAATACTCTTTGCAGCTATTGTTAGAGTATCATCAGCCTTTGCAAAAGCATTAATCATCGTTAGGTCTTGATATATATCTCGCAAACGCTCATTGTTTATTACTAATAAAGCATCTACGTTTTGGGCTATCTCTTCTACACCCTGTAGGGCTTGAATAATTTTTCGTTTACCCTCAAATACAAATGGAATAGTTACAATACCTACGGTTAATATTCCAGAATCTTTGGCAATTCGTGCTACAACAGGAGCTGCTCCCGTGCCCGTTCCGCCACCCATTCCGGCTGTGATGAAAACCATCCTTGTTCCATCGTCAAGTAGGTTCTGAATTAATTCTACACTCTCTTCTGCAGCCCTCTTAGCTACGTTTGGTTTATTGCCTGCACCTAGCCCCTTGGTTGTCTCCACACCCAATTGAACTTTTACAGGAACAGGAGAGCCATTAAGAGCCTGATTATCGGTATTACACAATGCAAAAGAAACATCATGAATACCCTCTCTAAACATATGATTCACAGCATTTCCACCACCACCACCAACTCCTATTACCTTAATAATTGTTTGTGTACTCCTATTTAATTGAAAGTCTAATATATCATTATTTCCCATAACTTTTGACTATTTCTGATTACTAATTATCATCTAGATCTTCAAAAATACTAGAAAACATATCCTTCATGGCATCTCCAAATTTCCCTTTATCACCCTTACTGCTCTTGGGCTGTTTTGGGGTATCTTTTTTTTCTGTAGAATCTTTGTTTGTGCTAAAAAAGCCCCATCTTTTAGTTCCTCGATTATCTCCATTTGTAGTACTATATTCATCTTCTGCTTCGGTAGAGAATACAGGTTCTTTAGGCTTCTCCAACTCACAGTTATCTTTTCCTTTTAGCAACATCCCCAGCAATGTGGACTTTGATGGATCTGCAACTAATTCTGAAGCATTATTTACAAAGTTTTTTCGTGCTGAAGCCAATCTTACTGGCATGTTAAACTTTTGGTTTAAGTACAAATCTATATTTTTAAGTTGCGAAGCTCCGCCAGATACAACAATACCTGCACCTAGCTCATCCATATAGTCTGAAATCCTTATTTGCTCTTTTATATTTGCAGTGATTTCATCAAGCCTCATCACTATAACTTTGTTAAGCTCAACCAAGTCTATATCTGGCTTTGCGGAAAATGGGGACGAGAATGGTGATGAAAACACAAAGCCTTCATTATTATCTTTAGCCTTTCCAAACTTTATTTTATAGCTTTCGGCATCAGACTCTACAAAGTTAAGTCCCTCAATATCTCGAGTAATATTTTTGCCACCAAAAGGTATAGTAACCATATGTCTTAAAATACCACCTTTATAAACAACCACATCTGTAGTACCAGCTCCCATGTCTATAAATGCACATCCTAAATCTTTCTCTTCATCAGTCAACACTATGTCAGCAGATGCAATAGCACTAATAATGTATCCTGCAATCTTGACATTGCTCTTTTCGATTACTGCTTGAATATTTTTAAATAAATTGGGACGACCAACAACTATTCTAAAAATAGCTTCTACGTGTTTGCAAGTAACACCTACTGGATTTAGCTCAGGCTTATCATCTAGAAAATATTCTACATCAGCTACTGCATAATTCATTCTCAAATCGGGCTGAAGCTTCTTCGCTTTGTTTACTAAAGAATCTATTACCTCAGCAGTAACAATACCGCTATCTGGAGGCAACTTTATCTCTTCCTTCTCGATGATTGTGAGAACGGACTGACCTCCAAGAGAAACATATGCTTTCCCTATCTTTACATCCATTCTATTTTCGAGCAGTTTAATTAGCTTATTTACAATTGCACCAGCTTTTTCAATATTGTATATTACTCCTCTTCTAATGCTGTTTTCAGAAGACAGACTTGCGTGATGTAGCACCGAAATCACATTATTTTCATTTCTACGACCAATAACTCCACTTATGTTTGAAGTTCCTAAATCAATTACTGCTATAAATCCTGATTGGGCCATACTACTATTATTATATATTTTAGTTGTTTCAAAAGAAACAGAACTTATTCTATTTTCGGGTACAAACAACTTGATTATCGAATTTTAAATTTATTTCTGAATATCTATTCCATCCCACCACATTTAGTCCCTTTTCAATAAACAATGAAAATCGTGATAGCTTCTCATTGTAATTCTCTAATTTCCCAAATATGATTCTAAAGTCACCAACTCGTGGAATTAGCTCTACATCTTTATTTGACTTTACCACTATCTGATCAATCCATGCCTCCCAATAAGGATTATCCTGAAGGAAAGTTATGAAATCAAATAGTTCATTTTTAGCATATTCTTCGTCAATATCTCCTGTTGCTATGGGCACATATAGTGCAAAGCTATTAGAAACAGGCATAACCTCTCGATTATTGTCAACATAAAAACTACCTTTAGTGTCAGATATAACACGATAAAATGGAACTCTTTGGTTTACCTTAATCACTACTGCATTTCGCTGAGTAGAATATACTTCTGCCGATTTTATCAGCTTGTTTGTCAAAATAGAGTCATGAATTTCTAGAGTATTAATATCACTCATAAGCTTCCCCACAGGATGTAGTTTTTTCCTTTTAAGGAAATCTTCGATATCCTTATCAGTAATAAAATTATACGTTGCACTATCTTTAATCACAATTTCTAATCTAGCACATTCACTACTTTTAAGTGAGTCATTCCAGAAAATAATTGAAAAAAGAATGTACCCCAGTATTACTACTGAGATTAAAATTATGAGAAACCTCTTCATACTATTGTAAAGATAATATTTTGATTGAGAATCAATATTAAATCACTCTTTATTTTTCTAGCCATTTCAATATACACAAAGATACATTAAGATATTCAAAAACAATGTAAGTTTAAATGGATTAAACACTTAATGAGTATTTTTTCATCAACATATCTTTAATTGATGGTAACAACTTATCAATATCTCCAGCACCAAATGTGACAATTACTTCCAACTCTTTTGAATCTAGATAATCTAAGAGCTCTTCTTTTTTTATCAAGACTTTTTCGTTTGAATGCACTTTATTAAATATAATTTCAGACGAAACACCTTCAATTGGCTCCTCACGTGCAGGATAAATATCTAACAAAATTACATCATCTAAAAGTGATAAGCTTTCGGCAAACTGTTTTGCAAAATCACGAGTACGACTAAAAAGGTGAGGCTGGAAAACACCAGTAACTTTTTTATTTGGGTATAACTGCTGTATAGAATTGATGGATGCGTAAAGTTCACTAGGATGATGAGCATAATCATCGATAAATACGATGCTATCCTCTTTAACAATAAAATCAAATCTGCGTTTAGGACCTTTAAATGAGCTAATACCCTGTTTTATCTCTTCAGGAGTTACACCACTTATTAATGCTACTGCAATTGCTGCAACTGAATTTTCTATATTTATTCGAATAGGAACACCTAAGTTAATGTTTTCAATAGTAACACCCTTCGAAACAAAATCAAATACTATTTCGCCATTTCCTATTCTAATGTTTTTAGCATGAAAGTCGCCTTCTTGCTCTGAATAGGTGTATATTTTAACTCCATCTTTGACATTAGGAGTCACGGGGGCATCAGATCTTAGCAAAAGGTACCCATCGTTTCTAATAAGTGAAGTGAAATGTTCGAAACTTTCTCTATAAGCTTCTGAAGTTCCATAAATATCTAAATGATCGGGATCGGCAGATGTTATAACCGCAATCCATGGTTGCAACCAATGGAATGATCTGTCGTATTCGTCAGCCTCAACTACGGTGATATTACTTTTGTCACTCAATAGTAAGTTGGTGCCATAGTTTTTAAGTATGCCTCCCAAAAAAGCGTTGCAATCAACACTAGACTGCCTTAGCAGATGAGCCACCATACTCGACACTGTGGTTTTACCATGAGTGCCCGCCACACAAATAGCATCGCTATTCTTTGTGATAGAACCCAAAACTTGAGCACGCTTCATCATCTGAAACCCATGATCTCTAAACCAGTTAAATTCGGAGTGAGAAGAAGGAATTGCAGGGGTATATATCACAAGTGTATTTTCTTTAACCTTAAATGAGGGAGGAATATTTAATATACTATCATCATAATGAATAAGTGCACCCTCTGCTACGAGTGTATCGGTTAGTGGCGTTTCAGCTCTATCATATCCAGCAACAGATTTACCTTGCGATAAAAAGTATCTAGCTAGATTGCTCATCCCAATGCCCCCGATACCCAGAAAGTATATCATTTCATAATCCATACATTTATATTATTCTATTTTTTTGTTATTATCTTTTCTATTTCATCCACAATTCTTTGTGCTGAATTATGTTGTGCTAGATTTGAAATATTATTACTAAGAGTGCTTAGTTTATTATCATCTGCTATTAAACATAATGCAGTATTGAAGAGTACTTCTCTTGCATCCATGTCTCTTACCATAACTGCTGCATCATGTTTTACTAATGCCATTGCATTTTTCGTTTGATGATCTTCCGATACGTTTGGTGAAGGCACCAAAATAACAGGTCTTTTTAAAATACTAAACTCAGAAATAGATCCCGCTCCTGCCCTAGATATAATTAAATCGGACACAGAGTATGCTAAATCCATGCGTGAAACAAAATCATATAAGTGCACGTTTTTAGGTATCTTATCCATTGACTCCAGCTTCTTCATCTCATCGTAGTAAAACTTGCCACACTGCCAAATTACTTGAACTTCCGAACCTGCTAATTGATTAAATGCTCCAACAATGCTATCATTTAAGGTTCTTGCCCCCAAGCTTCCCCCAAGCATTAGAATTGTTTTCTTTTTTTCATTTAAATCAAAATGTTTGTATCCTTCTGCCCTATTTTTTTCTGATATTTTCAAGTCTTGTCTAGTAGGATTGCCTGTTAGTACTATCTTTTCCTTTGAGAAGAAAGACTCCATACCTTCGTAAGCAACACATATTTTTGTAGCACTCTTTGCTAACAATTTATTTGTAACCCCTGCATATGAGTTTTGTTCCTGTAGAAGTGTAGGTATCCCTTTTGCAGCTGCTGCCTTTAGCACAGGTCCACTTGCATAACCACCTACTCCTATTGCAATATCTGGTTTAAAGCTTGTCACTACTTTCCTAGCCATATTCATACTCTTGAGTAGTTTGAATGCAACACTTACATTTTTGAGTAAGTTTTTTCTATCGAAGCCTGCTACTGGCAATCCAACTATCTTATACCCTGCAGCAGGCACACGTTCCATCTCCATTCTTCCCAATGCACCAACAAATATTATTTCTGCATCATTCCATCGTTCTTTAATTGCATTAGCAATGCTTATAGCTGGGAAAATATGTCCACCTGTTCCTCCACCACTGACAATAAATTTAAAAGGTTTTGATTTCATATAAAGCTATATTTTAGAGTGGTAAATTATACTTTTATCACCTTGAAGTCTTTTTGTTCATCTAAATCTACAACATCTTCTATTTCAACATTAGATACTTCGCTTTCATCATCATTATTCTTACTCTTTCTTGCTCTTTTATCTTTGCTAAAGCGATCAGCACTTAATATCAATCCAAAATAAGCACAAGTAACCAATGTAGATGTACCACCACGACTAATAAGAGGCAGTGGTTGCCCCGTTACTGGAATTAAATTTACTGCAACTGCCATATTCACCAATGCTTGGATGGACAACATCATGGCCGATCCAAGAACCAAGTATTTTGGAAAAAGACTATCGATATTTCGAGCTATCATTCCTGCTCTAATTAGTATTACAATATATAATAGTAGAACAAATATGCCTCCTATAATTCCTATTTCTTCGATAATTATTGCATAAATAAAATCTGAGTAAGCCTGAGGCAAAAAGTCTCTAGCTTGACTATTTCCTGGAAATTGACCAATAAGACCTCCATTTGCAATTGCAATTTTAGAGAATGCTACCTGATAGTTTTCATCTGTAACCACATATGTTTTCTCGCCTTCCTCCTCTTGTTTACTATTCCCAAATTCTGCAATCCTATTCTGCCAAGTTGGAAGTCTCTTCAAGGGTACTTTTTCAATCCATTCAGTAGGTGTTACTTTCAGTAAAAATATTGCTAAAGCTGCAAATGCTACACACACACCTACAAGTTTCAACAGTCTTGATATCTTAACGCCACCAATAAACATCATCAGAAAACAAACTAAAAACAGAAGCAACCCAGTTGACAAGTTTTGAGCTGCTATTATACCTGTTACTAGCACCATAAGACCAACCATCCATTTAAAGTACAATCCCTCATATTCCCCTTTATGCTTACTCAGAAGGAATGCCATAGTTCCCATTAAAGATAGCTTGGCGAACTCTGAAGGCTGAATGGTTAATCCAAACAATTCTAACCACCGCTCAGACTCATTTATGGTTTGACCCACAAAGGGAGTAATTATTAATAGAACTATCGAAATAAATAAAAGAAATATTAAGGATGAATAGTATTTATATGGAACATTATGCATCAATAAAATGAGCCCAAAACCAGTAATTAAAAACATAGAGTGTTTAAAAATTGGTCCCCAATGATTTCCAGATCTATACACTAAAGTACTAGTTGCACTAAATATTTCAACTAATGATATAACACATAATATAATAAATACCAACCAAATAACCTTATCACCTTTAAATATAATATCAATAACATGATTAAAAGATGATTTAGGCTTAATGTCTGAATTAATCTCTTCTGAATGAGGAGAACTTTCAGAGCTGTCAATATCTATATCTTCATATTGCGAACTTTTTTCTACCATAACTGCCTCCTACAATTTATTTGGATTGAAGCAAGCAATTGCTGTGCTCCATTTAATTGTTTATAAGTTTCTAACACATTCTTTGAATTGATCACCACGATCTTCGTAACTATTAAATAAGTCAAAGCTAGCACAACAAGGTGATAATAATACAGTGTCTCCCTTTTGAGCTTTTAAATATGCTACCTCAACAGCATCCTTCATATTATCTACACCTACTATATCATCAAATTTCCCATCAAAAAAACTATGTAGTTTGCTGTTATCTTTCCCTAAGAAAATCAAAGTTCTAACTTTTTGCTTGACCAAATGCTCAATTTCGCCATAGTCATTGCCTTTATCCACACCACCCAGTATAAGCACCACCTTACTTCTCATACTATTTAGTGCATACCAACACGAGTTAACATTGGTTGCTTTCGAATCATTTACATATTGTACACCTTTTACAGTAGCCACTCTTTCTAGCCTATGTGGTACACCCTTAAAATCAGCTAATGCTTTTCGAAGATTATCATCTGATATATCTAAAAGCTTTGCAACTATTCCTGATGCCATACTATTGTAAACATTGTGCATTCCTTGTAAAGCTAGTAAATCCAACTCCATGGAGAATGTATGATCCTTAGGATGTATAAAGAAATTATTCCCATCAATATACCCTGCGAGATGACTATCATTTCTTTTACTAAAAGGATATATGTGAGAAACTGGCTTAAGTTTCTCCATCTCGTTTGTTATAATTGGGTCGTCCATCCAATAAATAATTGAATCACCCATTTTCTGGTTCCTCAATATACGCATTTTTGCATCTGTGTAGCACTGCATATCGTAATCGTATCTATCCAGATGGTCGGGAGTAATATTTAATACCACTGCGATGTCTGCTTTAAAATCAAACACACCTTCTAGCTGGAAACTACTGATTTCAAGGACATAATAATCATAATTATTCTCTGCCACTTGTCGAGCAAAACTTTTCCCAACATTACCTGCTAAACCTACATTTAAACCTGCTGATTTTAAAATATGGTGTATAAGCATACAGGTAGTGGTTTTGCCATTACTTCCAGTAACGCAAACCATCTTAGCATTAGTATATCTTCCAGCAAACTCAATTTCAGAAATTACTGGAATATTATTGGACTTTATTATTTTTATTATGGATATTGAATCAGAAATTCCTGGGCTCTTTACGACTTCTTTAGCTTTAATAATTTTGTCTTCTGAATGCTTACCCTCCTCATATTCTATCTCATAGTCATCCAAAGTACGCTTATTTTCATCTTTAATATTTCCAAAGTCTGATAAGAACACATCAAAGCCTTTAGACTTAGCTAAAATAGCGGCACCCACGCCACTTTCTCCACCTCCAAGAATTACAATTAGATTTTTATTTTCAGCATCCATAAGTCAAAAATTTAATTCGTATTATCTCATTTTTAATGTTGCTACTGCCAATACAGCTAAAATCATTCCAATTAGCCAAAATCGAGACACTAACTTCGGTTCCGAAATAGGCTTAAATGGTTTTTGAATTAAAGCATCTATACCAGCATTCCCTGCTTTTTGAAAATGATGATGTAAAGGTGTCATCTTAAATACACGCTTACCTACACCAGACTTCTTTTTAGTATATTTAAAATAACCTACTTGCATAATCACGGATAGGGCCTCTACAAAAAATACACCACATAAAATAGGTAATAGTAACTCTTTATGAATAAGTACAGCAAAGACACCTATAATGCCACCTAATGTTAAACTACCTGTATCACCCATAAAAACTTGTGCTGGATATGCATTATACCATAAAAAACCTACAGTTGCACCCACAAAAGCTGCAGCAAAGACAAGTAACTCATCACTACCCGGAATATACATAATATTTAAATAAGAGGCGAAGTCAACCCTACCAGAAACATAGGCTAAAACTCCAAGTGCCACCCCAATTGTGGCCGAAGTGCCTGAAGCTAGACCATCAAGTCCGTCTGTCAGATTGGCACTATTAGATACTGCTGTGACAATTAGTATTACTGCAATCACAAAAACTATCCAAACAGCTTCATCAGCGAAATCTCCCATCCATGAAACTAAAGAACGATAATCGAAATTATTATTCTTTACAAAAGGAATTGTAGTTTTTGTGGTTTTAATATCCTGTTCGATGAAATGAACATCTTCAATAACATTATCAATACGAACTTCTATATTTTCTCTAGAAACAATATTAGGGCTCAAATACATCGTAATGCCAACTATGAGTCCGAGACCCACTTGGGCAATAACTTTAAACTTACCTTTTAGTCCCTCTTTATCTTTTTTGAATATTTTAATATAGTCATCTGCAAAGCCCAATGCACCCAGCCA
>JAAYFB010000439.1 GCA_012728465.1 Proteiniphilum sp.
TCACCTAACTCCTCTTGGAAACTATAGAAGTCTGCGTAATCATCGTCTTCTAAACCTAAATCATCTAATTCATCTAAATCTACACTATCTTCAGAATCCGCTTCTTCTTCACGCTTCATTGCGGCAATAGCTGTTTCAATTAAGTTCCCTAATCCTTGTTCTTCACGTACAAGAGTATTCAAATAACGCTCCATGTCTTTAATAGTTGCATCAACAATATCCTTTGGAACTTCTAAATCAAAACGAGGGATAAAGCCTTGC
The DNA here is from genome assembly GCA_012728465.1 of Proteiniphilum sp. GTDB lineage: Bacteria > Bacteroidota > Bacteroidia > Bacteroidales > Dysgonomonadaceae > Petrimonas. The sequence continues at coordinate 262 of JAAYFB010000439.1, forward strand.
TCTTCTGCCATCTGAATAAGCTCACAAACAGCTTGATAATCATTTTCTGATTCCGTTTTATTTTGAGCTGCAGTAAATTTAGCTGATTTCATCAGTGAATCATATACTTTTGCTAATTTATTATAACCTTCGTAATCACTGCAATCAATTGCCTGATTCATTTTTAATGAAGTTTTGCAAATCATTTTTAAGTAATCTAAATGTGATGCTGATTTAATTTCGTAAGAATCCATCATGTCTCGATAAAAACGCTCCATTTGCAATAACTCTTCTACATTATATAATTTACCCCATTTAATACTTAACTTCATTTTATCGATAGGGTCAATTTGACTTTCTAATGAAGGTTCTACTGCAGGTTGTGGAATTGAACCAAATGGGTTAGTATTCGCTACTGTATTTGAACTAGTTGGATTCATCGACTGTCTAATCATTTCTAGTTGTTCAGGTTGTGGGAATAATGCCATTAGTTCTTCTTCTGACAGCAAATCAACATTGACATTAATCATGTCCATAACATTTCCAACACCTGCCGAATTTCTTAATCTATATGCTTCGCTTCGAGCCTCCGCCAACTGCTTCTTCTTAGCTTCTTCCTCGGCAATGCGTTCTGTGTCTGCGAAACGATAATCTGAATATTGTTTTAATTTCATTTTTGATAGGTAGCGACCAAAGATAGCCATAGTAGTAGTTTTCTTAGGGTCTTTTCCATATCTGTCTAGTAATACATTCCATTCTGCTGGAACGTAAGGCACATCAATGATTTCTAATAATGGAATAAAAGTTGATGGCTCCCAGTTATTAATATGCATCGTAAAACATTTTTTACACTTAGGTAGAACACCTCCAGGATACTCATCTACTCGTTTTGATAAGTAAAATTGGTCAATGTTCATAGTTCGATTGCATTGACTGCAATACGCTTTTTCCATTTGTTCTGCCATTGTATTTCCTCCTTGTAATCATATGGGAAAAGCCCGCTTACGCAGGCTTACATTTTATCTGCCAAATCGGCAATTTTTGAACGTCTAATATTTGGTAAATATATATGAGAGAAACCTTCAGTTCCTTCAAATACTTCAATAACACGTCTTAGACCATTTTGATTTCCTTCAAACGAATAATGGTCAACTTGAGTTTGTGGGTCACCTTCTAGAATAATTTTAGCTCCTTCGGCACAGCGCTGAATTGCCAACTTGGCTAAATCTACGTTTAAGTTTTGTGCTTCTGAGATATACATAATTTGACTTTCTGATACTTCAAATCCACGAATATCTGAGAAAGGTAAAATTTCTAGCATACCATCTTGAATAAGTTGGTCAACAGCCATTGGGTCTCCACCAAACTTAGATACTAACATTGCTCCAACAGAGTTCTGCATAAGTTTTTCTGTTCTATCACCAGGATAGTATCCTAACTGTTCAGACCCTCTTGTTTTAACAGGGTTAGCGAAAATAATTAGTTTACTACGCTTACCAGATAATACTTCTTGTAAAGCATAGCTTAAAGACAATAGAGTTTTACCAGAACCAGCTTTTCCTGTTATTACAGTTAAATTATCTTTATATAATGAATCAATCGCACACATTTGAAATTCATCAAGAGCTTCAATTCTACCAAAATGTGAAGAGTAAATATGTCTCGGCACAACACATCGAATTTTGTTTTCATTATCTCTGCTATAAATTGCAAATAAATCTCCTGTATTCTTTTCATCAACTAGCAAATATTGACCAGTTTTAAGCATACTTGCTATTGCTTCATCGTCCAAAGACAAACATTCTTCTTCAGAAAGATTTACTTGTAGCCAACCTGAATTAATTTCAATAATTTCATAATAAGATTCCGCATCAATTTCAACTGACTCACACTTAAGCCTTACATTCAAATCGTTACTCAATACTTTTACTTGGTTGCCAGCGGATTTAAGAATTGCGGCACTATTAATAATTTCATTGTCCATTTTTCCAGTTGCCCAACATGTAGGTAGAAAATAATGATATTCGTCATCTGTTGGTAAATAAATTTCAATATCATCAGCATATTTTTCTATGTTGCGAAGAGCTCTACGTGCTTTAAAGCCTTTGTCTCCTTCTTTGTTTTTGAGATTGTCTAATTCCTCTAAAACATACATAGGAATAGTAATTTTGCCTTCACATCTTGCTAAAAGACTATCATAGCTTTCTAAGCTCATTAAAATATTCGTGTCTATTAAATAGATTGTCATATTTGTTCCTCCCACAAATAACAAAAGTATTTGCCAAATAGTTTATATAATATTACTTCTATTGACTCATAAGAGATGTCACAATATATTTAACTATCTAAGTTGGAGGTTTATCTATGATGTTAGTTTATATCATATATTATTACACAATCTCCCTGGGGCAAGTAACTCTTACAACTTTATTATGACACATAACCAGCCTATTGTCAAGTATGTAATTTTATGATAATACTTATATTTGACACTTATTTAAAAATATGTTATAATTATATAGAAGTCGTAAGGGAGGAATTTTATATGAAATTATTTTTTTACGGGGTTTTGCATACCCTCATATCATTAACATGCATTTTATTCGTAGCTGGTTCGACAGGTTTGAATGTTTCGCTCGCGTTTTTAACAGTTGGACTCGGCACACTAGTTTTTCATCTTCTCACTAAGAATAAATTTGCGGCAATAATGGGACTATCTGGTTCATATATTGGAGGACTTGTATTAGTCGGTTCGCAGTATGGTGTTGAATACGCGGCAGGTGGCTCAGTCTTAGCCGGAATTATTTATGTCTTAGTTGGTTTATTAGCCAAAAAATATCCTAAGATTATTGGTAGCTTTCCTAAATATGTTTTAAACACAGCAGTTCTTTTAATTGCGTTAAATCTGTTACCTGTTGGAGTAAACTTAATCGCAGGACATGAAATCGCGGCAATAATCATTATAGCAGTTGCATTGGTATCGTATGTGAGTAAAAAATTAAATGCCTATACACTACCAATTGCTTTAATATTTGGTGTCTTATTAGCCACAGTAACAGGAAATTTAGGAACATTTACTGATTTCGGCACTATTAGTTTAGTTTTCCCAAAATTTAATTTCGAGGCATTTGCTTTAATCGGAGTCGTTGCTATTGCTGTTGCTTTTGAAACGATGGGAGACATTACGAATTGCGGCATGGCACAAGGAATTGAGACAGATGAACATGATTTAGCTGATGCTCTTGTGGCAAATGGTGCGGCAAGCGTCGTATCTGGTGCTATTGGAGGAGTTCCATTAACTTCTTATTCTGAAAATGTTGGATTAATTTATGCTACTAAATACACAAACCCATGGGCGCAAGTGGTCACAGCATTAATCTATATTGTGTTAGCTTTTGTCCCTGCTGTTTCAGGTGTAGTTGGCATGATTCCAAGCTATGTATTTGGAGCTGTATTAATTTTCTTATTCGGCATGATTGGAATTTCATCAGTTTGTAAAATTGGAGAGTCAAATGATAAAAATCCTAATACTATGATTGCTATGTTGGTGACATTCTATGCAACACCAAGCGCACTGTTCTCACCAATTGCTGCGGCAATTATCGTAGGAATGATTTTTCACTATATTACTAGAGAGCGATAAGCTCTCTTTTTTACTAGAAAGGAGGTAGCGTTATGTATTATGACAGATTCGGCAACACTGTTGACTATTTGGTAGCATGCTATCCATGTTGCGTGGCAAATATGAGTGAGTCTCAGAGATATACTCTTGCTCATAGACAAGCTAGAATTGACTACCCATGTTGTATGCAATATGAGGTAAATATTCCATTACCTTTCATCAACCCAAATGTGCCTTGTTGTATTCAGCAGATTAGATGTGGAGGGCGATGGTAACGAAGAACTCTTGCTCGCACACGCATATTTTCAGAGAAAAGAGGAGAATAGGATGACGATGTAGGATTTTCCTGGAAAGTGAGTCCGTGTTTGAAACTGAAATCGAAAATGGCGATGTTGTGACGTGGTAGGCTATTTTAGCCTAAAAAACTTTTATTTTTTCCCATAATATACCCCCTCCCTACAGGAGGGTGACTGTTCACCCCTCCCTGACCCAGGGGCTGTGGCTGGGCTGTCCCGCTGCCCTGGGAGGGCTGGGCGTGTATGTGCTAGGAGTGTGAGACTGTGCGTAAAGTGTGTGTAAAGAAGAGAAACAAATTGATTTATTTTTTATTTTTAATATTATGTCTTTATTTTTATATTAATATTGTAGTATACTTAGTCATATGGATGCTACTACTAGGACTGTTCTGGTAGAATATGTCCCGCTTCGGCAAAGCCGACTCACCTCGCACCTACCGGTGCTCACAGGGTGGGTTTTTTAATTTGTGAATAAATTCACAATCCATATTATCCCGCTTCTTTGTGAAAAAATTCACATTGTCGAATGGTGGCATTTGTGAAATAATTCACAATCCTACTTTGTGAAAAAATTCACATTGTATCATGGGGGTTTCATTTGTGAAATAATTCACAATCTCTTAGTGGGTCATTCTATCTGCCTCACTCATTAGACACACCTGGAGGCGTTGCCTTAGTCCCGCTGCCTTGTCGAGCCTTGTCGAGAGGTGCGGACGAGAGGGGCAAGCTTGTGAAAAACTTCACAATGTCGAACGATTGTCTTTGTGAAATAATTCACAAGAGGAGCTTATATAGTGCATGGCAACTTTGTGAAATAATTCACAATCTAGGTTATAGAGGGGTATGACTACCTGTGCCTGAGGTAGGGCATGGCAGTAAGCCTAAGCCTATCTGATGGGGTCAGTATGTGGGGCAAGAGCATGGCTCAGAGCCTTTGAGGTAAACCCTAAATTGGCTTTTGATATTCTTATATGCAATTGATATTAAAGCTCTTTCTAGCCGCCCTAGAGTAGAGCCTAATGGCTTACTTGAGGTAGCTCTCTATCACCTTATAGTATAAGTATATCACAAGACCCGCTTCAAGTCAATACTTTTGTGTAAAAAAAATAGTTAAAAAAAGTTGATAAAAGTGGTTGATTTTTATTGGGATATCATGTATAATATAGATATAAGGTTAAGGAAAGAGGTTGATAAATATGGTAAATATTACA
>JAAYFB010000440.1 GCA_012728465.1 Proteiniphilum sp.
CGATCCTAATACAGGCAGTATCTCGGCAAACTACGTTACTGCCATTATTGCCGAATATCAAATGAAGCTGTCGGGTCTTAACAAAATACCGTATCATATTAACGTAGATACAAAGCTATTATATAATCCCGAGATGCGCTCAACATATACGTTTGTGCCTGGGGTGATGGGGTTGGTGTTATTAATAATATGTACTTTAATGACTTCAATATCCATTGTAAGAGAAAAAGAGCGAGGCACAATGGAAGTGCTTCTGGCATCGCCACTAAAACCAACTACAGTGCTGTTGTCAAAAACCATTCCATATCTAACACTCTCGTTCGTAAACCTTGTCACTATACTTCTTTTGGCTGTGTATATACTTAATGTGCCTATAAAAGGTAGCTTGGTGCTATTACTAGCAATATCTACAATATTTATATTCCTGTCGCTGTCCCTAGGGCTACTAATATCCACATTGGTAGAGACACAAATTACTGCAATACTAATATCGGGAATAGGAATGATGATGCCTGTATTAATTCTCTCGGGAATGATATTCCCAATTGCAAATATGCCCAATTTATTGCAATGGCTATCATCCATAGTGCCAGCCAAGTGGTTTATATCGGCTGTAAAGAAAGTGATGATTGAGGGGCTTGGCTTCTCAAGTGTCATAAAAGAGGTTTCGATATTGTTGTTTATGAGCCTAGCTATAATGACAATAAGCATCAAAAACATTAAAACTAGATTAGAATGAGAGTATTAGGTTTTTTGATAGAAAAAGAGGTAAAGCAATCATTGCGAAACCCCATAATTCCCGTTCTGATTATGATTTATCCAGTTCTTGTACTGCTTATTTTTCCATGGGCAGTCAGCTTCGAGGTTAAAAACATAAGAATAGATATTGTAGATAATAGTAAAAGTGTATATTCTCAACGACTGACCGAGAAAATATCTGCATCGCAATATTTTATACTAAATAATAGTCCTTCTAGTTACAATGACGCAATGAATGACATCGAGAACAAAAAGGCTGACATTATTCTTGAAATTCCAGAATCGTTTGATAGAGATATAGTAAAAGAGCAGGGTTCGGAAGTATTTATTTCGGCAAATGCCGTAAATAGCACTCAGGGATTGATTGGTAGTAACTATCTAACACATATAGTTAGCGACTTTTCTTCGCAAATACGAGATGAGCTTATGCCCGAACTAAAGCAGATTAACATCCCAAAAGTGGAACTTGTAACCAACTATAGGTACAACCAGACATTGGATTACAAGATATTTATGCTGCCCGCATTTATCGTATTGCTTGTTACACTTATCACGGGCATATTGCCCTCGCTCAATATTGTGAGTGAGAAAGAATCAGGTACCATTCAACAAATAAACACCACACCTATCAGCAAATTTAGCTTTATATTGGCAAAACTAATTCCTTATTGGGTGATAGGACTAATAATTATATCAGTTTCATTTTTAGCCACATGGCTCATCTATGGACTACTCCCTGTGGGAGGTTTCTTGCCTCTCTACATTTCGGGCATAATATTTATTATTGGTATCTCGGGCTTAGGTATAATAGTTTCAAACTACTCAGAAACTTTGCAGCAGTCGATGTTTTTGATGATGTTCTTTATCCTAATAATCATTCTGCTTAGCGGACTTTTCACCCCTATAGCTTCAATGCCAAAGTGGGCACAATTTATAGCCTACAGCAACCCCCTTACATACTTTATGCAGATTATGCGATTGGTGTATCTAAAGGGAAGTGGCTTGGCCGATATAATAAGACCATTGGGTATGTTAGTTCTCTTTGCTATTGGTATAAATACATGGGCGGTGCTAAGTTATAGAAAGAGGGGGTAAGTATCAATAATTAAAAACTATCATCCCAACGTTGGGTTTGTTATCTACAAAAAAAATCAATGTCATCCCAACATTGGTTTTACTACTTCTGAAAATAATTGAACAAAAACCAATGTTGGTTTTGTAATTTCTAAAAATAATTATTGTCGCCCCAACGTTGGGATGATGGATATTGTTAATAATATACCCCAATTTGTGAATGATTTAACAGTTTTTGGTTTTGAGTACTCTTGTTC
>JAAYFB010000013.1 GCA_012728465.1 Proteiniphilum sp.
CTAGTGCTGACACTCTACATAGAGTGTTAAAAGAGTTAGCTACAGATAATACAACAGCTCCCTCGGTATCGGATAAAGATTATAAGTTCAATATTAATGATAATTTGAATGACTTGAATATAAAATCACTACTGTTAACCAAACAATTGAATAAGAACGAGTTCTACGACTTTGATTATGATAATCAAACTATTGCACATAACAAATATGATGCTAAATACACCTATAAGAAGACCACGGGCTATTTTCCAGGTATTGCCACCATCGCAGACAAGATTGTTTACATCGAGAATAGAGATGGAAATGCTAACGTGAAAACTGGGCAGACAGAGACTCTAAATAGAGCCTATAAGCTACTTGACAACAATAAAATTAAAGTAAATCGATCTCGAATGGATGCTGGATCATATAGTAAAGAAATAATAGACACGGTTGCTAAAAACTCTAGGCTATTCTATATTCGAGCAAACCGCTTTACGGCTATGACAAAACAGATTAGTGAAATTAATCGTTGCACCTTTCAAGTAGAGCTACCACTCAACACATTAATAGATCAACTTGATCCAGATACTTTTTTTCAGAGCCAACAGGCAAATAATTATTAATATCAAAAGCGTAGTAAAGATTGAACCATACTTTGCTGGAAAAATTAGTGTAACGACACAACCAAAATCGCCTGTAAAAGTAATAGTTAGCAGAGAAAAAGGAGTTATGTTTAAAACTTGGTTGAATTATTGATAAAATTGTAAATAGAGATTTACAACATCTACATATAATACATTATCTTTGAACATTAACAAGATAAGAGAAAACAAAAAATTATTACACCACAACTCTGTCCTTAATGATAGCTGAAACGAAAACTATTTAATAATCACCCAGTATTAGCTTGCCCGATTTAAATCCCTCCAAATGTCAAACGACATTGACTGTTTTAATTTCAAAAGACTCAAAATATCAAACGTTATTGACTGTTTTTAATTGCGAAAACTCAAAATATCAAATGACATTGACAGATATAAATTTAAAACACTATCATTATCACTTTTCATTCGCAATTATTGTTAACTTTTAGGGCTGACATTAAATAGTTTTAACAGTATTGACACTTATTTACTCTTATCATCACTTAATAATTGTAGTTTTTGCTTCTCTGCACTCATATTTATGTCTATAAATGGCAGTTAGGAGAAGAAATCACTCTCAATGACAAATGACATTGAGAGTAAAAAGTTCCAAACACTCCAAATGTCAAATGACATTGGGGTGTTTTCGGCTATTTTATAACATCACTTAACTTTTCGATAGTGTTTTTGGAGCGAAAACTGTCGTTTCACTTCATAAATGTTAGTTATTTGGAGAAAAAAGGGCAAATGTCATTTGACATTCAGAGTGTTTTGATTTTAAAAGGGTAAATGTCATTTGACATTGGGAGTAATATTTATGTAATATTCACCATGTGTTATTATGCCATTATTGATTATCTGATAGTTATCGTTTCTAGGCCTCATTTTTGGTTAAATATTTAACAGTGACCATTTCCATCATGTTAAACCTATTAACATAAGTATTTGGCAAAATCCACAAAATATTAAATACGGCTCAAAAACAGTAATCATAGGATGATTATGAGTGTCAGCTCTTATTAAATAACTCCCTACCCCAACTGAACAACTAGCCAATGGCTCAAATATTTAATATGGGCATAAAAACTATACACTAACTTGATGCTAGATTATTTTCAGTTAATGCGACTACGCATTTTATAACAAGCAAAGCCATCATAATCTTAAAATACTGATTATCTTTGCATCTACAAACATAAGAATTATAATGAGATCAGAATATTTACTGGGGATGACCCTCTCCGAACTTCAAAAAGCAGTTACAGAATTAGGGTTACCCAAATTTACTGCCAAGCAAGTAGCCGACTGGATATATGTGAAGCGTGTAAAGAGCATTGACGAAATGACAAACATTTCTCTTAACAACAGAGAAATATTAAACGCAAACTACGAAGTGGGTCGTGTGGAGCCTATGGATGTGAAAACATCAACGGATGGAACCCAAAAAATGCTTTTTAGAGTGAAGAGTGGCAAGTTTGTGGAATCGGTAAATATTCCCGAAGCTGATAGACTTACCATATGTGTATCATCGCAAGTGGGATGTAAAATGGATTGTAGCTTTTGCTTGACAGGCAAAATGGGATTTATGGGTAGCCTAACACCAAACGAGATTATTAATCAGGTTTACTCTGTTCCAAACTCAGAAAATCTCACCAATTTAGTTTTTATGGGTATGGGCGAACCGCTCAACAACTTCGACAGTGTGATGAAAACCATCGAAATTCTTACAGCGGACTATGGACTAGGATGGAGCCCTAAGAGAATTACGTTATCCACAATTGGCATCATTCCATCATTGAAGAGGTTTCTTGACGAAAGCCAATGTCATTTAGCACTTAGCCTACACAGCCCATTCTCGTCACAACGTCTTGAGCTGATGCCTATCGAAAAAGTGTACAACGCTACCGACATAATAGAGCTACTACACGAATATGATTGGAGCCGCCAACGACGCTTATCATTCGAATATATAATGTTTGATGGACTAAACGACTCGTTAATATTTGCTCGCGAAATGACTAAAATATTGGACGGACTAGATTGTCGTATCAATCTGATTAGATTTCACAAAATACCAGGAAGCGACTTAGCACCAGCAACGGAAGAGAATATGATTAAGTTTCGTGATTTTCTCACTTCAAAAGGCTTCACTTGCACCATACGTGCCTCACGTGGCGAGGACATATATGCAGCATGTGGAATGTTATCAACTAAAAAAGAAAGCGAATCAAAACGCTAATAATTATAAATATTCATAATAAGCAATTCGCAATTTTGCCAACTCATCTTATTTTGTAATTTTGCTAACAGTATTCATCATTAAACTAGGACATTATGAAAACAATAAATTTACTTTTAATAGTAGTGTTATCTTTAATAACGCTTACGTCGTGCGACGGTAAAGGCTCTTTTCTGAATGCTTCATCGGCTGCAAATGAAGTATTGGTGGTGATGGAAAAAAATCAATGGGAAGGAGAAACTGGAAAAGCATTACTTGATGTTCTAAACTCACCCGTTAAAGGATTACCACAAAGAGAGCCTAACTTTAGAATACTACATGTAACTCCTGACAATTTTACTTCCACGTTTAAGATGGCGAGGAATATAGTGACACCCGACATATCAAGCATCTACAGTGCTCCTAAACTATCGTCAGAGCTTGACAAATATGCATATGGGCAAGTGATACTTACTGTGAAAGCTCCAGATACTACTACATTCATTAACTTTCTGAATGAGAATAGTGAGTCAATTATTGATTATATTGTAAACAAAGAGCTGGAACGACAGGCACAGTGGTTAATTAAAGATTCGGATGCCACACCATCTGTAATAAAACAGGCATTTGGTATAAATATATATTATCCTAAAGGGCTATCAAACATACAAGAATATCCTAACTTCTACTGGGCTACCAACAATGCACCTCGTGCAAGAAGAGATATAATTATTTATCAATTCCCCTACACAAGTGAAACCATTTTTGAGAAAGACTCGCTGATAGCAAAACGAAATGAAGTGTTAGGCGAATACATTAAAGGAGACTTCAATTCGAAAATGAGCACTGCCATAAATGATTTTGGACCACAATACAGGAAACTAGAATATGATGGCCTATTTCGTGCCGAGCTGCGTGGACTATGGGAAATGACTACTGATATGATGGGTGGCCCATTTGTGATGCAGGCTTTTGTAAACGAAAAAACTAACATGGTGATAGTAGTGGAGGCTCTTGTGTTTGCTCCCGAAAGAGATAAACGCAACCTAATGAGAGGCATGGAAGCATCACTATACACAATAAGTATTCCTGAATAATAATAAAATATTAGAGACCATTACACATTAAGGTTTCACACATATATAAAATGATTATTGGTTGCTGAATAGTATATGCATTGTTCGTCACAACAATTATCATATTTACTACGTTAGTAATATCAGCAAAATAATCTAAACAATAAATGAAGTAAATTATAAAATGTCAAATCAAATAAAAATAGGAATTACCCACGGAGACATAAATGGGGTTGGATATGAGTTAATATTAAAAGCATTCGCTGATGAGCGACTACTTGAACTATTTGTACCAGTAATATATGGCTCAACTAAGTCAGCATCATACCACCGAAAGGCAATAAATATTAGCCCCGTACATTTCAACATCATAAATGATGCTACAGAATGCGTGGAAGGAAAGGTAAACCTAGTAAATTGCATAAAAGAGGAAGTAAGAATAGAATTAGGAAAATCGACAAGTGAAGCGGGAGAAGCTGCATATGTGGCACTTGACGTTGCCACAAAAGATTTAGCAGATAAAAAAATTGATGTTCTTGTTACCTTGCCAATCACAAAAGAGTCGATACAAAGCAAGGATTTTGTTTTCCCCGGTCACACAGAGTTTCTTGAAGATAGATTTAAGGGCGAAGATGACAAGGCATTAATGATATTGGCTAGCGAACAGCTTAAAGTGGCTGTAGCCACCACTCATGTTCCTTTAAATAAAGTTTCGGGAATGCTAACTAAAGAACTCATTTTGGATAAAATAAAAACTCTCGACTTATCCTTAAAGCGTGACTTTAGAATTGAGCTTCCCAGAATTGCTGTGTTGGGACTTAACCCTCATGCTGGCGAAAATGGATTATTAGGCAAGGAGGAAATAGAAATTATATCTCCTGCAGTAAAAGAGGCACAAGATGAAGGTTTCTTAGTTGCTGGACCATATCCTGCTGATGGTTTTTTTGGAAATGGAACCTACAAAAGATTTGATGCAATACTTGCAATGTATCATGACCAGGGATTGATACCTTTCAAAACCATTTCTATGGACGAAGGGGTTAATTTTACAGCAGGACTCCCTATTGTTCGCACATCACCCGATCATGGCACTGCTTATGACATAGCGGGTAAGGGATTGGCATCTGAAAACTCTTTTCGAGAAGCTATATACATGGCTAAAGACATATTCTACAATCGTCAAGCATATGATGAAGCCAGAAAGAACCCACTTAAAAAGTTATTCTACGACAGAGGTAAAGAGGATTTCACCCTAGACTTGAGTAAGGAAGAAGAATAAAATAGCTCGCACAACAATTTAGACTCATAATCATTAAGGGCTGTATCGATGTTTCGACACAGCCCTTATTATTTTTTCTTCTTTTTTGCCTACAATCGGCTATCTCACTAAAATCTAATCTTATCAAACCCTTCGCCATACACACCAATGACTGATGACTGACTAACAAATGCTTCAGGATCAATACCCTTTACAATTCTAAATATTGAAACAGACTCCGTTCGTTTAGCCATTACTACAAGCACTCTTTGCTCCTTTTTTGAATACCAACCAAATCCTTCTAGCACTGTGCAACCACGATGAAGTTGCACATTTATCTCATCCGCTATTTGGCCGTAATGTTTTGAAAAAATAAAGAACTGTACAGATTGTCGAACACCATTAATCACATAGTCAACCAAAGTGGTCATAATAGCTAGTATCATCAAACCAATAATAATGGTTTCGACACTTTGGAATATAGCATAAGAAGCCCCTACAATCAGCATGTCAATAAACAACATTGTTCTGCCAGGCGTTAGGTTCTTATATTTATTTATAATCATTATAACTATATCAGTGCCACCTGTGCTGCCATTTACCGAGAAAACAAATCCAACTCCCGAACCACACAATATAGCACCAATAATGCCAGCAATGATAGGTTCGTCTTCCATAATTGTTTGAAGATTTAAGGCCTCAAACATTCCTATAGAAGCTGAAAGAGAGATTACCCCAACAATAGTTTTGACTAGGAATTGAGATCCTAATATTTTCCACGCTACAAGTATTAATGACGCATTAATAACTAGTATTGTTACGGAAACAGGAAGATCAAACGCATAATTTAGTAATACACCCACACCTGCCAATCCTCCAGTTACAAACTGATGTGGCATAATGAACTGCGTGATACCTAAACCATACATCAAGGTACCAAGTAGTATCATTAAATAATCTTTCCAATAAAACTTCTTCAACAAGTAGTTTGGTGTTCTCGTTTTTGTCATATCTATATTACAATATTCACAATTTTATTAGGCACTACTATAACTTTTTTTGGAGTTTTACCATCAATCCATTTCTGTGAGTTGGGATGCTCCATTACAGTCTTTTCAATTTCTTCTCTCGTAGCATCTGCCGGAAACTCAAGCACAAATCTTGCTTTTCCATTAAATGAGATTGCATATGAGAAAGAATCCTCTTTTAGATATTCTTCATTAACTTCTGGCCATTTTGCATTACAAATAGTTTCTGTATTACCAATAGCATGCCAAAGCTCTTCAGAGATATGTGGTGCAAATGGAGATAAACAAACGATTAGCTCACTCAATATTGATTTATTATTACACTTAAGTGAAGTAAGTTCGTTTACACAAATCATAAATGCAGATATAGAAGTATTGAAAGAGAAGTTCTCAATATCGTATGATACCTTCTTGATAAGTTTATGAAGTGCCTTAAGCTCCTCTTTGGTTGGCTCAGCATCAGTTACTACCAACTCATTATTTTTATAAAACAGTCCCCATACTTTCTTCAGGAAGCGATTTACTCCATCGATTCCATTAGTATCCCAAGGCTTTGATTGCTCTAATGGACCTAAAAACATTTCGTAAAGGCGAAGTGTGTCTGCACCATACCTCTCAATAATATCATCTGGATTTACTACGTTGAACATCGACTTCGACATCTTCTCTACTGCCCAGCCACAAATATATTTTCCATCCTCAAGCACAAACTCGGCTGTTTTATACTCGGGGTTCCAGTTTCGAAATGCATCAACATCTAATACATCATTGTGAACTATATTAACATCCACGTGAATAGGAGTTACATCATACTGATCTTTAAGATTAAGAGACACAAAAGTATTCGTATCCTTAATTCTGTACACAAAATTACTCCTACCCTGAATCATCCCTTGATTGACAAGTTTTTTGAATGGCTCTGCCTCAACTGAAACGCCCAAATCAAATAAAAACTTATTCCAAAAGCGACTATATATTAAATGCCCAGTAGCATGTTCGGTACCACCAATGTATAAATCTACATTTTGCCAATAAGTATTTGCATCTGCCGATACTAAGGCATCATTGTTGTGCGGATCCATATATCTTAAGTAGTATGCTGAAGACCCTGCAAATCCTGGCATTGTGTTAAGCTCAAGAGGATATGCATCACCACCTACTACTGGAGTGTATGTCCAATCCTTTGCACGACCTAATGGTGGTTCACCCGTTTCAGTTGGTAAAAATTTATCTACTTCTGGTAATTCAATTGGCAAATCCTTCTCCTCAACGGTATAAGGCATGCCATCTTTATAGTAAATAGGGAAAGGCTCTCCCCAGTACCTTTGTCTTGAGAAGGTAGCATCACGTAGCCTATAGTTTATCTTACGATATCCCAAATTTCGTGCCTCCACCTCATCTATACCTTTTTTGATAGCCTCTTCTACTGTCATTCCATTCATGAAGTCAGAGTTTATCATGATTCCCTCTTTAGCATCAAAACTCTCCTCCGACACATCACAACCCTCAATTAGAGGAATTATTGGCAAATTGAAATGTTTTGCAAAAGCATAGTCACGACTGTCATGTGCAGGAACTGCCATGATAGCACCCGTTCCATATCCTGCAAGCACATAATCAGATATCCAAATTGGAATAGGCTGTTTAGTGAATGGATGCGTGGCATAAGCACCCGAAAACACACCCGATACTGATCTATCTGCAATGCGTTCACGTTCGGTTCTCTTCTTTGTTCTGTTTATGTATTTTTCTACCTCTTCTCGCTGTTCATCAGTAGTAAGTGTATCAACAAGTTCACTTTCGGGAGCAAGCACCATAAATGTAACACCAAATATAGTATCGGCACGAGTAGTGAACACATCAAATTGCACGTCATCTCCTGCTGTAAAACTAATCTCAGCTCCTTCGGAACGACCAATCCAGTTCTTTTGAGTCTCTTTCAACGAGTCTGACCAATCAAGGGTGTCTAAGCCTTCCAGCAATCTTTGTGCGAATGCTGACACACGTAATAGCCATTGACGCATTGTTCTTTGCTCTACGGGATACCCCCCACGCTCAGAAACACCATCAATTACCTCATCGTTAGCTAAAACAGTACCTAATTGAGCACACCAATTTACCATTGTGTCACCCAAGTATGCAATACGATAGTTCATCAACACATCTTGCTGTTCTTTCTCGCTCATTACATTCCATTCAGAAGCATTAAACTCCAAAGTATCAGTTCCAGCAGCATCTATTCCCTTTGTTCCTTGCTTTTCGAAATTAGTAATTAATTCTTCGATAGGTTTTGCTTTCTGCTCACTGTTGCAATAGTATGAATGAAACATCTTGATGAAAGCCCACTGTGTCCATTTATAATATTTAGGATCGCAAGTTTGAACCTCTCTATCCCAATCATATGAAAATCCTATTTTATCAAGTTGCTCTCGATATCTAACAATGTTGTCTTGTGTAGTTACTGAAGGGTGCTGCCCTGTTTGAATAGCGTACTGCTCTGCAGGAAGCCCATAAGCATCATACCCCATAGGGTGCAATACGTTGTAACCTTGTAGTCTTTTGAATCTCGAAAAAATATCAGAAGCAATGTATCCAAGTGGATGCCCTACGTGAAGCCCAGCACCTGATGGATATGGAAACATATCCAATACATAGAACTTAGGTTTTGACTTATCTTCTGTCACTTTATATATTTGATGGTCAACCCAATACTGTTGCCATCTTTTTTCAATTTCTCCGAAATTATATTCCATTTTGTACTTGTTTAAAAATCTTTGCAAAGATAATAATTAATTGTTAGAC
>JAAYFB010000441.1 GCA_012728465.1 Proteiniphilum sp.
AACTAATCCCAAGGATTGATAAGGTAAAAATATAGATGACCTAACACCAATAACTACATCAAAAGGTTCGTCAGATTGCATTTTTATCCATATCTCAGCCCTCTCATTATCATTTATCATTGAATGATATACTCCAAGCTTATCACCAAATACTGCTTGAAGACGAAGAGTTAGCTGTGTTGTCAAAGCGATCTCAGGAACTAAGAACAATACTTGTCGCCCCATTCTTACTTGTTCTTGAATGAGAAGAATATATACTTCTGTTTTGCCACTCGATGTTACACCATGAAGTAGGCAAACATTCTTTTCTTCAAATACATTCTTTATCTCTTCAAGTGCCTTTTGTTGGTATCCATTTAATAGATATGCTTTTCGTGAAATAGATACATTAGGATTTATCCTACTTACTTCCTCAGTATATTGTAGAACAACACCTTTGTCTATCAATCCTTTTAATATAGATGATGAGTATCCAAACCTTTTATCAATTTCACTCCTCAAGAATCGAACTCCAGCATCTCCTTTAGTTACTTCACACAACACGTCGTAAAGCTCTTGTTGTTTTGTTGCTTTTCCTATTATTGTTGATGCATCCTCAATGTCAAAGTTGAGCTTAACATAAACTTCAGTTTTTGGTTTATACCTTTCTATTACTTGATCTACAATCTCCACCAATCCACTATACACAAGCGAGTGAGCATATGGAAGTATATCCTTAATTTTGAGTTCCTTTGAAATAAGGGAAATCTTCTGAGTTCCCTTTTCACGTAAGAAATTCATTATCTTAATCTCTATTGGTGTCAATCCCTCTAAGGAACTGGTACTATCTAAAACTGATAGAAAAGTTTCGCTTTCCAGTTTCAATTGTGCGGGCACAGCTGCCGTATATACCTCACCCATTGAGCACATATAATAGAAAGACAGCCAACTCCAAAGCTTTATTTGCTGTGCATTTACTAATGGGAATGCATCTATAACCGAGTCTATTGCCTTAATCTCATATCCCTCGGGTTTATTTTCATGGATATTGATAACAATAGCAGTGTAGAACTTTCTCCTGCCAAAGGGAACAATAACTCTATGCCCCACTCCTACTTTATCCACAATGTTATCTGGTATGGAATATGTGAAAAGGTTATCTAAAGCAAGAGGAAGAACTACTTCTGCGTATAACATACTTTGTATTTATAACTTAAAAGAACACGGCCGCAGTAAGGCTCCATGTTTGTGACTTACCATTAAATGGGTCGCTCCACTCTGGCTTTTCTAAAGAATAATCATCAGTAAGTTTTATTTTATAGTTTGCCCCTATCTGAACCATTCTAAACAACTCAAAGCCAAAGCCCAAATTTAAACCTCCTTCAAATGACTTTGCTTTAATGTCATCACCAATCTCAGGAAAACTTATTTTATCTCCAGATATAAGATATCCAACATATGGACCCGCAAGACCATATATTTTAATCATCTCTGACCCCAGACCAAATTTTATCTTTGCATTTAATGGCAACATAAGATATTGATTTGTTACATCCTTACCAATACTTTCATTAGTCACTTTCATCTTATTGTTTGAGTATAACAATGCTACATCAATACCAAAATCAACTCTTGACATTGGCAACATCAATTCTAATGCTGGTCCAACATAATATGATGATAGATTATCTACATTAAAAGCATCACTAAACTTAGTAGGATTGTCGAGATCAACTCCACCTTTAACACCTAATTTTAATTGAGCAAAAGAAGGCACACTTAGCAATGACCCAAGGACGATTGCTACGAAAATAATAATTCTTTTTGTCTTCATAATGATAGTTTATTAATAATTTGTTGTACACTTTGCACGTTGCAAATATACTTATAAGACATTTCAAATGAGAAAAAGTT
>JAAYFB010000442.1 GCA_012728465.1 Proteiniphilum sp.
CTTGAGTTCAACTTATAAATGCAACTTTTTGGGTGCGGATAATAAGCAATAAAAACATTTATTTTTCAGAGAGGAAAGAGAGACAATGTCCCCCTTTCTCTCACTCTGAATGGATAAAGTTTGCTATCTTTGCTTTAATTGTCCGTCCAAAGAAAAAAAAGTTGCAGATGAGCAAACATATAACCGAGGAACAAAGGTATGCAATTTCTATGATGTTGCAAATACCGATGAGCAAAAAAGCAATAGCGGAAGCTATCGGAGTAGATAAAAGCACTGTTTACAGGGAGATAAAGCGCAATTGCGACGCCCGAAGTGGTAGCTATAGCATGGAGCTTGCCCAGCGAAAAGCAGACAGGCGCAAGCAGCAAAAACATCGCAAGGAAGTGCTTACACCGGCAATGAGAAAACGGATAATAAAGCTGTTGAAGAAAGGATTCAGCCCGGAGCAGATTGTCGGCAGGAGCCGCTTGGAGGGAATTGCGATGGTATCTCACGAAACGATATATCGCTGGATTTGGGAGGATAAGCGGCGGGGTGGCAAACTGCACAAATATCTTCGCAGACAAGGTCGCAGGTATGCCAAACGTGGTTCTAAAAATGCAGGGCGAGGATTTATCCCAGGCAGGGTGGATATTGATGAGCGTCCCGAGATAGTGGAACTGAAGGAGAGATTTGGTGATTTAGAGATAGATACAATTATTGGTAAGAACCACAAAGGTGCCATTCTTACCATTAACGACAGAGCAACAAGCAGGGTCTGGATACGCAAGTTGTCGGGAAAAGAAGCCATCCCGGTAGCTAAGATTGCAGTATGGGCACTGCGGAAAGTGAAAAACTTAATACACACAATTACGGCTGACAATGGAAAGGAGTTTGCAAAGCACGAGGAAATTGCGCAAAAATTGGAAATAAAATTCTATTTTTGCAAACCATACCACTCATGGGAACGTGGTGCCAATGAAAACACCAACGGGCTTATCAGGCAGTATATCCCAAAGGGTAAGGACTTTAGTGAAGTAACCAACAAACAGATTAAGTGGATTGAAAATAAACTCAATAATCGACCTCGTAAAAGACTTGGATACCTCACGCCAAACGAAAAATTTAAACAAATTATTAATCAGAATTCTGTTGCATTTGCAAGTTGAATTCAGCTTGTTATACATATGAGTATTATAATAACTGATCTGTCGTATCAGTATTTCAACCAACCCACTTTATTCAAACACATTAGTTTTTCTGTTGAACAGGGAAGCAAAGTCTCTATTATCGGTAATAATGGAGTAGGAAAATCTACACTTATAAAACTATTAGCTGGAGATATTACCCCCACCTCAGGTAGTATAAATTCATCCTCAACACCCTACTATGTACCTCAGCAAGTATCACAAAGTTACAAAACTGTTGCTGACTCTTTGGGTGTATCAAAAAAATTAAATGCGCTTAATGCCATCTATAATGGATCTGTGAATCAGTCGGACTATGACATTTTAAATGATGACTGGGAGATTGAGAACAGGTGCAAAACAAGCCTAAGCGAATGGGGATTAAACGATATTGAGCTAACAGATAGCATGTCGAGACTTAGCGGTGGCGAAAAGACTAAAGTAACTCTAGCAGGAATATCTATACACAATCCCAACATAATTTTACTTGATGAACCTACCAATCATTTGGATTTAGAAGCAAGAAAACTTCTGTACAAATTCGTTTCAAATACCAAAGCTACCGTTGTGGTTGTCAGTCACGATATCACATTATTGAATCTACTTAACGCCACCTACGAGCTATCTACAAAAGGAATAAAGCTATATGGAGGCAATTATGATTTTTATAAAGAGCAAAAAATAATAGAAGACAGTGCATTAGAACAGCAAGTTGATGCCGAACAGACCACTCTTCGCATTGCTAGCAAGAGAGCACAGGATGTGAGAGAGCGACAGGATAGACGCTCAGCACAAGGAAAGCGTGATAAACAAAAAGGTGGAGTCCCTCGGATAATACTAAACGCTAGAGCAAACTTCGCCGAAAACAGCTCAACAAAACTACGAGAAAAGCACTCCAGAATCATTAATGACAGTCAACATCGCTTATCCTATCTTCGCGAAAAACAGATGCAAAACAGGGAATTAAAAATAGATTTTGAAGATGCAAAACTTCATACAAACAAGATATTGATTACAACTAAAAAGCTAAACTTTGGATATACTAAAAACAATTTTCTTTGGAATTCAGACATTAATCTCGAAATAAGAAGTGGAGAACGAATACATGTAACTGGCAATAACGGTAGTGGAAAAACAACTCTAATAAAACTATTGCTTGGCGAACTAGCCCCAACACAAGGCATAGTAACGAAAAGTAATTTCACATATGCATATCTAGACCAAGAATATGAATTGATTAACAAACCCATAACTATATTGGAATTAGCAGAGCAACACAACATTAACAATATGCTAGAGCATGAAGTTAAATTACGACTAAACCGCTCCCTATTTCCACAAGACACATGGGATAAAAACTGTCAAACCCTAAGTGGAGGCGAACGCATGAGGTTATATCTTTGCTGTTTAATGATTTCAAATCAAGTTCCAGATATATTTATTTTGGATGAACCTACAAATAATCTTGATATATCAAGCCTATCTATATTAGCAAGTACAATCAAAAACTATAAAGGAACAGTATTAATAATATCACATGATGAGTATTTTATAAATGAGGTTGGGGTGACATCGGAGATAGAGTGTTAATTCTAGGTCGTTGGCATAGAATAATAATATTACATATATCGATAAAGCGCTTATACGATTACATTTTGACTTCTAAAAACAATAAACCCTTGAAGAATCTCAAAACTCTTCAAGGGTAATGTATTGTTAATCATACTAAGTATATAGACTTATTTTGAAAAGCCAAAAGCGAACACCCACTTCTACAAATTATCCTTGTAATACTTAATAACCTTCTCAAACAAGTACTTACGTGACTGCGTAATCGAATGATTTTGATCAGGGAAATAAAACATATCAAAATGCTTGCCTGCATCAATTAATGCGCGTGAGTATTCAATTGAGTTTTGAATATGCACGTTATCATCCGTAGTGCCATGAATAAGCAGCAAGTTGCCCTGCAACTGTGGTGCCAACGCTATTGCCGAAGCCTTAGTGTAGCCAGATCCATTTTGCTGAGGAGTACGCATAAAACGCTCGGTGTAAACTGTGTCATAAAACTTCCAATCTGTAACTGGTGCAATAGCTACACCTGCTTTAAACATACCACCTCCACGGCTCATACTCATCAACACGTTATAGCCACCATAGCTCCACCCCCATATGCCTATCCTATTGGCATCTACATAAGGCAATGCTCCTAGGTATCTAGCAGCAGAAACTTGATCGTCCGACTCCATTATTCCAAGATTCAGGTAGGTTTGCTTACGAAACTCCTCGCCCCTTGCTCCTGTGCCACGACCATCAACACTGGCTACTACAAAACCCTCAGCTGCCAACGCAAAATGCCAGCCAGCATCGTATTTGTCCTCTACTTGTTGAGAGTTGGGTCCACTATACTGAATCATCACAACAGGATACTTCTTAGATGCATCAAAGTTAGTTGGCTTAATAATCCATCCATTCAATTGAGTAATACCATCAGCTGCTGGAACTTTTATAAACTCCTTTTGAGGCAATCGTGCAGATTGAAGATTGCTTACTGCCTGCACATTATCCTCTAATACTCTAAGCTGCTTGCCATTATAGTCGTGAAGAGTTACATAAGTAGGAGTATTAGAGTTTGAATATCTATTAATATAGTACTTGCCATTGTTGCTAAATGAAGCACTATTGGTTCCGCTTTTATCCGAAAGCTTAATGTGCTTAGGCTTATCTATGTTTGTTTTATAAATATTACGACGAAGTGGACTTTCGTCAGCTGCCTCATAATACACAGTGTTTGTACTGGCATCTACAGCTAAAAGATTAGTTACATCAAAGTTGCCAGACGTAAGCTGATTTTGAAGAGTACCAGTGTAACCATATATATATACATGACTGTATCCATCTTTTTCTGAAACATACGTAAACTTATCTTTCAGAAAATGAATTTGGCTCAAAAGTTCAGAATCTATAAAATATTTACTCTCTTCTCGAAGTACAAGTTTTGCAACAGTAGTACGAGGATTGATGAAATACATATCAAATCTGTTTTGATTTCTATTGAGCGTCATCGCAACAAGCTCTTGCTCATTTGCCGTAAATGTTATGCGAGGGATGTACCCATCTGCATCAAGAGGCAACTCCATAGTACGGATAGTACGCGCCTCTATATCAAAAACACGAAGATCTACAGACGAATTACTTTCACCTGCCTTTGGATACTTATATGTGTAAAAGTCGGGATATAGCTTTTTATCAAATGTTTGAAACTGATATTCCCTTACTTTAGACTCATCACTTCTGACGAATGCAAGCAATTTATTATCGGGCGAAAACTCCATCAAGCGTGTTGTTGCAAACTCCTCTTCATATACCCAATCAGTAGCACCATATATTACATTATTAAGCTCACCATCTTTAGTTACTTGTGATTCAGTATCAAAATCAAACTTAGATAGCCAAATATTATTGTCAGAAACGTATGCTAACATTTTTCCATCAGGAGAAAATGTTGGAATCATCTGCTTCGAAGTGTTTGATGTAAGTTTTCTCACCATATTACGACGAACATCGTGATAGTAATAGTTTGCTTTAAACGAATGGCGATAAATTTGTTCTCTGTCTCGATACACAATTACACGATTTTCATCTGGGCTCACAGTAAAACCCTGAAATGTATCGAATGTACACTCACGTGCCGTACGTGTATAAAACAAAGTATCAACAGCATTTCCTGTTGCATAGTCAAACTTAATTACTGCCGTGCTTTCAGGATTCATTTGATAATAATGTACTCCATCGGGTGCCGATTCCATATGTCTTATGCCACGTGGGCTTAATGTTCCATCCACCAACTGTTGCAAGGTGTAGTGTTGTGCCTGTGTTGCACCAAAGCAAAACACAAGCAGTAGAGATAAAATTGTTTTATTCATTATTATTGTTTTATGTATATTTCAAAATTGTTTCAAGACA
>JAAYFB010000081.1 GCA_012728465.1 Proteiniphilum sp.
ATAATATAAGAAATGCACGAAATACTACCACTACAATACCAGAAGCGGTGCTCAATGTAATCTAATGTGCTTTTGTGTAAGCTTCAACATCTGCCATTCTATTATATTTCTTTTTCAAGCTTGTAATAGTTAATAAGCAAGTCTTCATAACCCTATATCTTCCTTATCCTCACACCCCTAACAAAGTGGTGTTCTCCTTTTTCTAAAATTAGGTCTGCTCTAAATCTGGTGGGGAGTATGTTTTGTACAAGGTTGGGGCAGTTAATATCATCCCACACATTGTTTGCAAACTCTAGCAGTTCTTCTTCGTTGTATGATGCGTATTGATGGAAATAAGATTCTGGATTAGCAAAAGCGGTTTGTTGCAATGTTTTAAATCTTTCAATGTACCATTGTTTGATATTCTTTTCTGCCGCATCAACATAAATTGAGAAGTCGAAAAAGTCGGAAACGAAAACTCTACGTCTTGGCTTTTTGCTAACTGTAACCTGCAATACGTTTATTCCCTCAACAATTAGTATGTCTGGTTTTCTAATTACTTGTGTTTGATCGGGCATAATGTCATAGTAAAGATGAGAATAAACTGGAGTTTGAAGAACCTCTTTTCCTGATTTCACTGCTGCAAGAAAAGCTAGTAGTTTTTTTGCATCATAACTTTCGGGAAATCCCTTTTTGTTAAGTAAGTTTTTCTCTTCTAGCTCCTCATTTGAGTAAAGAAAGCCATCTGTTGTTACTAGCTCCACTTTTGGCTTCTCGGGCAACATTGATAGAAGTTTTTGCAACACTCGGGCTGTGGTGCTTTTTCCTACTGCAACACTTCCTGCAATGCCAATGATGTAGGGTATAGTTTGGCTTTGTCTTTTAAAAAACTCCTCTCTTTCGGTGTGTAGGTTTCGATAGTGAGTTATATGAATTTGAAGAAGCCTAATTAAAGGAATGTAAATATCTTCAACTTCCTCCATGTTTAGAGGTTCATTTAGTCCATGAAGAGCATTCAGATCAATATCAGCAATAGGAAACTGAGGGTGATCCTCAAGAATTTTCCATTCGTCCCTTGTGAAACTTCTGAATGGAGAGTAAGTTGCATTGTAGTTTTTCAACTTCATTTTTGTTAGAACATTATTCTTAATTTGAAGTGCAAAGATATAACTGATTATAATACAAACAGCTATTTTGTGTCACTAATATCACATAAATGGTGTTTACCGAGTAATTTAGTTACTGATAGGTAAGCCTTCCAAATAAAAAACCTCAATTTGACTTTTGGCGAACAAACCGAGCTGGTATTTTAATAAATTAGGATTTTATTAGTTAGCAATAAGATTAGATTCAATTGCAAAAAAAATATCCAGCAACTTGCTAAATGCTGTTGCTGGATATATAATCTTTTAATTTAAATCTTTTGTCACTATAGCATATCAGTGCTTCTTTTGATGAAGTTGCTTAATGCTTCGCCTTTGAGTAATCCGTTTGAAAGTAGAGATAAATCTATAAGTTGCTTCAATTTATTGTTACTTGCTGCAGAATTAATAGATTCATCTTTTGATTTGTTTTTCACCTCCTCAAAGAATGACTTAATGATTGGGTGTTCCATATTAACTATAGCTTGCATCATATTAGGCATTTCTCCATAGAAGGCCATACCTGGTTGCATTGCCGACATCTCTTTCATTCTACGCATAAATTCGTCTTGAGTAATTTGTATAGGCTTAGTGCTTTCACCCAAGTTCTTGAAAGTAACGTTGAACTCAGTTTTTTCAATTTTGGGAAGTAATGACTGTATAGACTCTGTTAGATTTTCTTTTTCGGTATCTGAAAGCTCTACGTCTGTATTTTCCTCTTTTTCAATTAATTGCTCAATGGTGTTGCTATCTACTCTAACAAACTTAGTTTTTTCAAGTTTTTGCTCCAGTTGACCTATCCAGTGAGTATCTAGTTGACCATCCATAATCAATACATCATATCCCTTTTCTTTAGCAGTCTCAATAAAAGAGTATTGCTCCTGCTTGTCAGTAGAGTATAAATAGACTAAAGTATCATCTTTATCTTTTTGATTACTTTCTATAAGAGTCTTGTATTCATCGAGAGTGAAATACTTATTGTCAGTATTTTTAACGAGGCTAAACTTAACCGCACGGTCATAAAATCTATTCTCGGTAAGCATTCCATATTCTACAAATACTTTAAGGCTATCCCATTTCTCTTCTAGCTGTGCTCTATCGTTTTTGAAAATCTCCTCAAGTTTGTCAGCTACTTTTTTTGTAATGTGGCTCGAAATCTTTTTAACATTGCCATCGCTTTGTAGATATGAGCGGGACACGTTGAGCGGTATATCAGGAGAATCGATTACACCATGAAGAAGTGTCAGGAATTCTGGAACGATGCCTTCAACTGAATCCGTAACGAATACTTGATTGCTGTATAGCTGAATTTTGTTTCGTTGTAGCTCCATATTGTTATTCACCTTTGGGAAATACAATATTCCTGTCAGGTTAAATGGGTAATCAACATTTAGATGTATCCAAAATAGAGGTTCATCCATAGTCATTGGATAGAGCTTACGATAGAAGCTAATGTAATCCTCGTCCTTAAGTTCGGATGGTCTTTGCTTCCAAAGTGGGTTTACTTCGTTTATTACATTATCCTCATCAGTTTCGACATATTTTCCGCTTTCACCCTCTTTTCCTGCTTGCCATTCTTGTTTTTTTCCAAAAGCAACAGGAATAGGCAGAAACTTACAGTATTTATTAAGTAGCGATTCTATTTTGCTTTGTTCTAAAAACTCTTGGTTCTCTTCGTCAATATATAATATTATGTCAGTTCCTCTGTCATCTTTGTCAGCTACTGACATTACGTACTCAGGATCTCCCTCGCATGACCACTTTACGGCATCGCCGCCTTTGTGAGACTTTGTTACAATTTCTACTTTTTTTGCTACCATAAATGTAGAGTAGAACCCTAAACCAAAGTGCCCTATTATTGCATTGGCATTGTCCTTGTACTGGTCCAGAAAATCGTTGGCAGATGATAAAGCAATTTGATTAATATATTTGTCAACTTCTTCGGCTGTCATACCTATTCCTCTGTCAGAAACGGTGAGTGTGCCAGCCTTCTTGTCTATTGACACCTTTACAGTTAGATCGCCCATATCGCCTTTGAATTCACCAACCTCTGACAAGGTTTTTAATTTTTGTGTTGCGTCAACTGCGTTTGAAACTATTTCACGAAGAAAGATTTCGTGGTCACTATAAAGAAATTTTTTAATGATGGGGAATATATTACCTGTTGTTACCCCAATTTGGCCTTTTTTAGTTGTCATTTTAAAGTCAATTTAAGTTCATACTATTGATATATGTATAGCAAATAGTGTGCCAGTAATATCTTTTATCTCTTTATGCGGTTTTTTTTTGATGGGTACGAAAACTTTATGACACGACGTCTGTTTATACGTGTCATGAAGAACAAATGATATAATACCTTTTTTCATCAAATAAGTACACGTCAATGATAAAATTAATTTAAATGTATTGATCATTTGTGCGATATTTGTGAATTTGTTTGCGAGTATCAAATTTATTTATATGGTATAGATTTATTTTGTGGTTTCCTAATTAGTTGATTATTAATTAGTACGATTAATGCCGTTTTTGTCTTAATTATAATTAACAGATGTTTCTGTCCTAATAAGTTGTATAAGGCAGAAAGTTTTCTAAATTTGTAATTGACAAATCGAAAATGAACTCACTTGTAAGAGTTGAAAAACGAATGTCATTTAACACAACAATTTAAAAAATTACAGGTATGAAGTCACAAAAAGCTTTCGAAAAAAGTCTGCTAGGTTTACAAGACAACATGTTTAACTTCGCCTTGTCATTGACCGCTGACCGAGAAGATGCCAAAGACCTATTGCAAGAAACAACGCTACGCGTGTTAGACAATAGAGAGAAGTATTACGAAAATGTAAACTTCAAAGGGTGGGTGTTTACTATTATGCATAATATCTTTGTGAATAATTATCGCAAAATAGTTAGAAGTCAGACAATAATAGACAGAACAGAGAACTTGTATCATCTTAATCTTCCTCAAGACTCTGGTTTTAATACTCCTGATGGTGCTTACACTATTAAGGAAATTAACCAAGCTATATCAAGCTTCACAGATGAGTATAAAGTTCCGTTCTCAATGCACGTTTCGGGTTATAAATATGAAGAAATAGCTAAACATTTGGGCTTGCCAATAGGTACTGTAAAAAGTCGTATCTTCTTTGCAAGAAAGCGTTTGCAACAAATGTTGAAAGATTTTAGATACTACACCGAATAGCGAATTGAATAGAAAACGATAATAAATAAAAGCACCTCTTACGAATTAAGAGGTGTTTTTTTGTCTATATTTGCACCTAATTTTAGAAAGTAAAAAATTAAATACAGTAAATATATATTGAAATGGAATTTGTTTGGTTATTAATCTCTCTGGTTATATTATACTTTGGTGCCGAATGGTTGGTAGGTGGTGCATCATCTTTGGCTGCACGCTTGCGTATAAGTCCACTAATCATTGGCCTCACAATAGTATCAATGGGTACTAGTGCCCCCGAGTTGGTAGTCAGTATCAAGGCTGCAATGGCAGGTCAAAGTGCACTATCGATAGGAAATGTTTTAGGCTCCAATCTTTTTAATACTGCTTTGATTTTGGGCGTGTCAGCACTTATTATTCCGCTTACTGTAAAAAGGCAGTTGTTGAAGGTGGATGTGCCAGTTATGGTGGGTGCCACCCTGTTATTTCTGATAATGTTTCTTGATGGTAAATTATCATTTACAGAGTCCATCATTCTTGTTGGATTATTTATATCTTACATGGCATACCTATTAATTGTGTCACTCAAAAATAAAGACACTAATGAAAATAATGATATAATTATTAGAATATACAAACACTGGGCAATTGATGTCTCTTTGATAGGTGTGGGGCTTGTGGGCTTAATTTATGGATCGGATTTATTGGTGGATAATGCAATTGTAATTGCTAAAAACCTAGGGATGTCAGAGGCAATGATTGGTTTGACGATAGTTGCAGCTGGAACAAGTATTCCCGAATTAGCAACGTCAATTGTGGCAGCACTAAAGAGACAGACAGATATAGCTATAGGTAATGTAGTAGGCTCAAATACTTTTAATTTACTACTTATTTTGGGTACAGCTGGGGCCATTCATCCCATCCAAACGCCCGACATAAATATCACTGATAGTTTGTTCTTGTTAGGTACGGGATTGTTATTGTGGCTGTTTATGAAAACTAGTACTAAACTGGGAAGATTTCAAGGTTTGATATTTTTACTAGCATACATTGGATATTATGTGATGAAGATTTTTGTGAAGTAAAGTAATAACAGTCGAGTTGCAATAAAAATAAAAGAGGCAAGCGTAGATTTTATATCATGCTTGCCTCTTTTCGTTGTTTTGTGTTTACTGTGTGCTACTTCTTATCCTTCGGTATTGCAAATGATTTAGCATTAGTCACTTTAGTTTTTAATAAAGCTATATCTAAAACATCTTTAATATCCTCTACATAGTGGAAAGTAAGTCCTTTTACGTATTCTGGTTTAATTTCAGTGATGTCTTTTTCGTTTTCCTTACACATTATTATGTCAGTAATTCCTGCACGTTTAGCAGCAAGAATTTTTTCACGAATACCACCCACTGGCAACACTTTGCCACGCAATGTTATTTCACCAGTCATAGCTAAGTTAGCTCTCACTTTGCGCTGAGTGTAAAGTGATGCCAACGATGTTATCATTGTTATTCCAGCTGATGGACCATCTTTTGGCATAGCACCTTCGGGCACGTGTATGTGGGTATTCCAATGATCAAAAATATCAGGGTCGATATCCAGAATGTCAGCATTTGCATGAATATACTCCATTGCAAGCATAGCCGACTCTTTCATCACGTCACCAAGATTTCCTGTCAGTGTCAGTTTCGCTCCCTTGCCTCTGCTCAATGAGCTCTCTACAAATAGTATTTCTCCACCCACCGATGTCCAAGCTAGTCCAGTAACAACGCCAGCATATTCGTTGCCTTGATATTTGTCTTTACTGTACTCTGCAACACCAAGATATTCTTTAACGTGCTCAGGCTTTAATGTTTTTGGATACTCCTCTTCGCTTGCAATCTTGCGAGCTATTTTTCTTACTATTTTGGCAATTTTTTTATCTAGTTCTCTCACTCCTGATTCTCGAGTATACTCTTCCACAATTTTCAACAGTGCGGGTTTCGATATCTTGAAATCTTTTTTAGGAATACCATGATTTTCCAATTGTTTTGGAAGTAGATGTCTATGTGCTATCTCTATCTTTTCATTGCTTATATATCCGCCAACATCTATTAGCTCCATTCTGTCTAGCAACGGTGCGGGTATGTTGTTGATGTTATTAGCAGTAGCAACAAACATCACTTTGGATAGGTCATAATCTATCGATAGGTAGTTGTCGTGAAATGTGCTGTTCTGCTCGGGGTCTAGCACTTCTAAAAGTGCAGATGATGGATCGCCTCTGAAACTGTTGCCTACTTTATCAATTTCATCCAATACAAAAACTGGGTTAGAACTCCCTGATTTTTGTATGTTTTGAATGATGCGACCAGGAATTGCGCCTATGTATGTTCGCCTATGTCCACGAATTTCAGACTCATCATGAAGTCCCCCTAGCGATACTCGTACATATTTTCTATTCAATGCTTCAGCTATTGATTTGCCAAGTGATGTTTTTCCCACTCCGGGAGGTCCGTATAGGCAAAGAATAGGTGACTTTAAGTCGCCCTTCAGTTTCAATACCGCTAGGTGCTCAATAATTCTCTCCTTAACTATTTCCATGCCAAAGTGATCTTTGTCAAGTATCTTTTGTGCATTCTTTAAGTTGAAATTGTCTTTAGTATATTCATTCCAAGGCAGGTCTAATATAGTTTCTATATATCCATACTGAACTGAATAATCGGGCGATTGTGTGTGCAATCTTTCAAGTTTGGCAACTTCTTTTTCGAAGATAGTTTGAACCTCCTTACTCCACTTTTTTGTTTTAGCTTTTTTCTTAAACTCCTCTATTTCTATCTGCTGAGTGTTGCCACCAAGTTCTTCCTGAATAGTTCTTATTTGTTGTTGTAAGAAGAACTCCTTTTGTTGTTGATTAAGATCCTCTCTGGTTTTCATCTGAATATTCATTTTCAGTTCCAGTATCTGAGTCTCTCTGTTTAAGATCATTAGTAGGCGATATGCCTGCTCCTTGTCATCATTAATCTCCAGAAGCTCTTGCTTTTCTTTGTTGTCGATAGGCAAATTGGTGGAGGCATAGCTAACTAGCATGTTGGTAAACGAATCGTGATTGATTGTTTTCAGTAGTTCCTTTGGAGGGTTGCCCATAAGGTGTAGTGCCTCATTCATTGTGTCTCTTATCGAGTCAAGAACGGCTAGAAACTCCTTGTCATCTTTATCGGCTTTGGTGAAGTCTAATAGCTTATAATTTGCCTCAAAGAATGGCTCCGTTTGTGTCATCTTTGTTATTTCAAATCTAGACCTAGCTTGCACAATTACGCTAGTATTATCTTCATCAATTTGTATGACGCGAATGATTTCTGCTATCACTCCCACTTTATATAAATCATCGGCAGTGGGGTTTTCTATATTTGAGTCTCTTTGGCAAACTAGCCCAATGTATTTTTCTTCTTTGTTTAGCGAATTTATTAGCTTCAACGATTTTTCTCTTCCCACAGATATAGGAAGACCGCTACCAGGAAACACTATTGTATTTCGTAGAGGTAATATTGGTAGTGTATCTTTAAGATTACTCTCGTCCAATTCACCATTATTGTCTAAGAAATCTCCTGCAAAAAATGAAATAACATTATCGTTCTCTTCTCCTGTATCACTAAGTCTGTTTTGAAACATATTTTTTTAAATTTCTATTCTGTTTATTACGTCTTAGGTTACAAATATAATTATACTATATTTGTGATCTAATTTTTACTATATAATTATAATACATCAAATTGTGTGCCAAAGATGTGGAATTACTAGTTTTATGGGAAATAAATCGTTTAAGTTGAAGCAATTTGAAGTTTTTCATGATAAATGTGCCATGAAGGTCGGTACTGATGGCATGCTTTTGGGTGCTTGGGCAGGGGTGGATGGTTGTCAAAATATATTGGACGTAGGTGCAGGCACTGGACTAATATCCCTTATGTTAGCTCAAAGAAATAGAGGTGCCCATATTATGGCA
>JAAYFB010000443.1 GCA_012728465.1 Proteiniphilum sp.
ATCATATGGTCCGTAATTATTTAGTCCTATATCAGCATTTCTATTTGTTTTTGTTTTAGCTGGGTCAAAGATAAATGTTGGAGAATTCAAGCTTATTGAATTTTTTACTTGTAATGGGGTTGTATCTATCAACAGTTCGGTATAAAACCATTTAATCAATTAGAAATCAGCAGTTTGCGCAACATAGTTTAACAATAAAAAGAAGGTTAAGTAGCTGATATTCAGTATCTTTATGGTTGACTAAAACTGTAAAGTAATGAATGGAATCAGCGTACTTAACCAATATAAATGTATCTCTAATGATATTCTTGCCAAACTCACTACGAAGTTAAACAAAAGTTTCAAATCATTTCTAATGGAGACACTAATTTTATATATGGTCATTCCTGGAAGAATTAATTTCCTCCAGCTTGGGAGGTATGGCAAATCTTGTGAACAACGATTTCGTCAGAACTTCTCGAAGGATTTTGATTGGTTAGAGTTTAACTTGTCTTTAGCTGATAGGGTATTAACTGGTGATCGTAAGGCTATTGCCATTGATCCGAGTTTCATTTCCAAGTCGGGCAAACATACTCCTTGGATTAGTTACTTCTGGTCGGGTACAGCCAGTATGACACAGCGGGGATTAGAAATTCTAGGAGTCGGTCTTATCGATATAGATACCAAAAATTGCATTAGCCTGCAAGCCGTTCAGACACCTGACAGTCACACTTTGGGAAGTCGAGATGCCAACCTTCTAGATTGGTACCTATTGGTACTTAAATCCATGCAGGATAAACTTTGTGGAGCAAGTCGTTACATTGTAGCTGACGCATATTTTTCTAAAAATAGCTTTTGCGTTGGTGTACAAGCGATGGAATTTGATCTAATCAGCCGATTTAGAAATGATGCCGTTCTTTTCTATCCCACCTTGGAGAAACCTACAGGTAAAAGAGGGAGACCTAAACTCTATGATGGGAAGATTGATATGGCAAACCTCGATAAATCTAGGGTTCAAAAGATTGCTATAGATAAAGGAGAGCTATACACGCTAATAGCATACTCAAAGTCACTTAAGCAGAAGGTTCGTCTTGCCATATGGTATTCCAAAGATGAGAGAAAACCAAAGCTCTTTTTCTCTACAGATATAAACATGAGTGGCAAAGATGTCATTGAATATTATCGCACACGTTTTCAAATAGAATTTTGTTTCAGGGATGCCAAAGGTTTTACTGGACTTACACACTGCCAAGCAAGAAATGTAGCGAAGCTTTCTTTCAACTTTAATGCATCTCTTACGTCAGTCAACTTAGCAAAGGTAATGTCAAAAGAAAGAGGTATTCCTTTTTCAATGGCCTCATGTAAAACAATGATGCACAATGCGTATCTACTTGAAAGATTTATTAGCGTGTCTGGAATTAAACCCAACAGAAGATTAAATGATAAGCTTGTCAAAGAAGTCGTCGAGTTCGCAGCCATTGCTGCGTAACTCAATATTAATTTTTTACCGAACTATTGATAATAAACACAAATATACAAATAGTGTTCGCAATTTTAACCCTTGAGGTTGAACAAATTTCAAGAGGGAGACTTTTATCTGTTTTACACGTTTCTTACCTTTCGAATAATGTAAATAAACAAATAGCACCAATTTATGCGCAAATAATACTAATGAGTAATATGATTAATGCGTAATTTTACACAAATAG
>JAAYFB010000444.1 GCA_012728465.1 Proteiniphilum sp.
AAGTATAGCTCGGCAAATGCAGGATCGTTGTCCTCTTGAAAGCTTATCAACCTTTCGTCTGTAGGGCGTGTATTGTCTTGGGCACCTAAATTAAGCTCTACTCTGTCAAACTTTGCTTTGTGTGCCGCAATGTGTGCCGCCCTCAATGAGTTGTATTTGGACGCTTTTGCTTTAGTCATCAATGCATCCACAGTAGATTGGTACTCTTTGTTGAGCATGTCTGATGAAGTAGAGATGTAAATTATAGCCTCGTTTGCATTGCTTATTGATAGTGAATTATCGTTTGAAGCAATTTCACCTCCTTTGTTTATAACCTCTAGCTTTGTGATATACTTAACGCCTTTGTCGGTGTCATGTCCATCATTTAGCTGTCCTTGCATCGTGATGACATTGTTTTCAACACTCACCGAAGCTCTTTCGGGGCGATTAAGATTGACATTAAAAGAGATAGCTCCTTTTTTATTTGCCGAAAGTTTAACCACCAAAACATCTGCATCGTGCGATGCAAAATATTCACGATTGTAGGTTACGTCTCCTTTAGTGAATTGTGTGCTAGCAATGGCATCGTCAATGAATAACCTGCGTTGATAATCAACAGCCTCGTCATTATTGTCATATTGATATTCGATGTTCATATTGCCCAACATCTGAAAGCTACCATATGGTGCATCTTTGCCATTTCCATAAGCTGAGCCTTGTCCTCCACATCTGAAGTGTTGATACATCATCTTTTGGGCCTCCACGTTTTTGCCTTCTAGTAGTAGCTTTTGAATGGTTGGAAGATATTCAATAGCATCTGTTGTGATGGCTTCAGGGTCTTCGCTTCCTGACCACATTGTGATGTCGTTTAGCACTACCAGCTCGCTGTTTATACCTCCATCGGGCATCATACCTATGCGTCCATTACCAAGGGGCAATGTAGATTCCCACACAGTGGCAGGAGATTTGTAAAATAGCTGTAGTTCACTCTCAGTGTTTGTGGGTTGAGTTTCGCAACCTACACAAAAAAGCAAAAGTGTTACAATTGACAATGCAAATGTTTTCATAATTAATTCAATAACTTTTTGATGTTTATATTTGGTGATATCACTAAAGCTCTACAGCACGCAACTCTGTGAGACTCAGATTGAAGTCCCGCTCTGCTTCGAGCATTTTATTTTTCACATCGTAATAGTACTCCGACTCTAGCAAATATTCAATCAATGATATCTGACCTGCATCGAGTGCCTTCTTTAATAGCTCTTCGTTGTTGTTATTTAATATTGAAGAGCGATATGTTTGGGCACTCTCTTGCAATCCGAAAGTCGTTTTATGCAATTGTTGCAAGTGCGTGTAGAATTGTAATTTGCTATCTTCTAATAATAACTCGGTTGATTTTACTTGAGCCTTTGCAAGTTTCACTTTGTTTTTATTTTCCCACAAAGGTATAGAAATTCCTACTGTTATTCCCTTAAAGTCCTCTCCAAAAGTTTTTTCGCTAGCATATCCCGCAGTAAACTTAGGTAGAGACAGGGCTGTGTTGAGTTTTACTTGCTGTTTGTCGATATCAATTTGCTGACTCAAGTATTGCAATGTTGGGCTTTTTATTTCTGCATCGGCATACCAACTATTGAAATCAGATGATATAGGAGCATTTAATATTTCTGTATCATCAAATGTAATTTCTATTCCACCGTTTAGAGCCTTTAGTTCTGATAGAAGTGTTTTTCTCTCTATGTCTATCAGCTTCTTTTCATTTTCTACAGTAGTAAGATTAATTAATGCTTTATTCTTCTCCAGTATGGATGCATCGCCTGCATCAAATCTACTTTGATACGATTTGGCAATTTGTTGAGCATTCTCTAGTCTAGCTTCATACTCTTTATTAAGGGCATTGTTGTAAGCAATATTAATGCAAATTTGCTTTGCATTGAGTAATATATTTAGTCTTTCAGATTTATACTGAAGTTCTAAATTATTATTTCTCATTTTAGATATCTTGCTACGATGAGCATATGCAGTAGGGAAATCGAACGATTGAGTAACTGATAGTTCTCTTTGAGTGCCTATTTCTGATGGTTTGCCCCATAGGTAGCTAAACTCTACCTCGGGGTCATTAAGAAATATATCTGTTCTGTTTTCAATCTTCTGAGCCTCTATTTGTTGACGTATAGCACTTAGAGTGGTGCTATTCGATTCTATTTGATTTAGTACCGATGCCACATTATCTTGAGCATATACTGGTACTATCATTATTGCCAATATTAGGCTATATATTATTCTTCTTCTCATTTTTTAATCTTCTCTTTTGAATTGTTTCATAAACGATAGGTATGACATATATGTTTAATAACGTAGATGTTAGTAATCCACCAAGCACTACTACGGCCATTGGGCTTTGAATCTCATTGCCTGGCTTGTCTCCATTAATTACTAACGGAATAAGTGCTAATGCAGCAGTAAGAGCTGTCATTAAAATAGGGCTTAATCTATCAATAGATCCGTGAAGAATTGTTTCGTAAAGTGGTTCGCCATCTTCTTGCAAGTGTTTGTATCTTGATATTAATAGAATACCATTTCTGGTAGCAATACCAAACAGAGTGATAAATCCGATAATAGATGGAATGCTGATTACGCCTGAGGAGAAATATACTGCGAGCACTCCTCCAATTAATGCAAGTGGCAAGTTGATAAGCACAATTCCTGAAAGAGTAATGTCTTTGAACTCACCATATAGCAAAAGGAATATTATGAAAATAGCTAATATGGATGTAAGTAGTAGTGTTCGAGAGGCCTTTTCTGCGTTCTCAAACTGACCACCATATTCTATTCTATAGCCTTCGGGCATATCAATTTCGGCACCAATCTTTGTTTTAATATCGGCTACTGCTCCTTTTAAATCTCTCCCCGCAACGTTTGCTGAAATTACAATGTTGCGCTGCACGTTTTCCCTACTAATGGAGTTAGGGCCACCTACTGATACAATGTCGGCAACCTCTTCAAGAGGTACTTTCTTTCCATTCTCAGTATCTATAAGTGCTGATTTAATCTGGTCAACACTTTCTGTATAGTTTTTATTCAGTCTAAGCACTAAGTCGAAACTTCGCTGTCCTTCATAAATTTCTGATAGCTTTTCGCCAGAAAACGCCAATTCTATGTATCTGTTGAAATCTTCTATTGTTATGCCATGTCTAGCTAGCATGCCTCTGTTGGCACGTATCTGTAGTTGAGGAGTTTCTGTTTGTTGTTCTACAGATATGTCAACTAGTCCTTCTATACCTTCAATGGAAGATTTTATTTTATTACCCATCATAAATAGGTGGCTCAAGTCGGTTCCGAACAATTTAATTGCAATATTTGCTCTTGTACCTGATAACATATGGTCGATACGATGACCTAGTGGCTGACCTACAGTTGTGGCAATACCGGGTATTCCTGCCAATGTTTCTCTAACATCTGCAAAAAAGGCCTCTGGTTTTCTTTTGCCTAGGTCGTAGTTAACGTCAATCTCAGCACTATTTGTTGCTTGCGAGTGTTCGTCAAGCTCGCCACGTCCTGTGCGACGTGCAGTACTAGTTACTTCTGGAATCTTTAAAAGCTCTCTTTCGATGATGCCTCCAATCTCGTGACTTACTTCAAGAGATGCGTTAGGGTTGGTAACAGCTGTGATTGTTAGTGCTCCTTCATTAAACTCAGGCAAGAAGCTTTGGCCCATTGTGAAAAAGAGTCCAATTGTTACTACAAATGCAATAATTGTTGGATATATTACCTTTTTCTCATTTCTCAATACCCACTTCAATGACTTCTCATACCATTTTAATAAGAAACGAGTAAGTACGCTATCTTCATTCTTCTTATTCAGATACTTATCATCAGATATCATTAATTTACACATTAGTGGTGTAATAGTCATTGCAACGATAAGTGACATAAATAGTGAAATGATATATGCTGTACCTAGTGGTTTCAACATTCTGCCTTCCATGCCCGATAAGAAGAATAGAGGGATGAAAGCGGTAATAATAATAAATGTAGCATTTAATATTGATGCCCTAATTTCTTTAGATGCTTCATACACTACTGTTATTACTGGTAGCCTATCCTCTTTTGGCTTTTGATGATTTTGTCTTAATCGTTTATATACGTTCTCCACATCAATAATAGCATCATCTACCAAAGAGCCAATGGCGATTGCCATACCACCAAGCGTCATAGTATTTATATTCATTCCCAAAAGGTGCAATATAATCATTGTGCCTAAAAGAGATAGAGGAATAGCTATTACAGAAATAACTGTTGTTCTAAAACTTGCTAGGAATAAGAATAGTATTATTATAACAAATATGGCTCCTTCGATTAAGGAACTTCCAACATTTTTCACTGAAGACTCAATAAAATCAGCTTGACGGAATATCTTGCTATCCAGCTTTACGTCATCTGGAAGTGAAGCCATTATCTCATCGAGGTTTTTCTCAATATTTCTTGTAACATTTAGTGTGTTGATGTTTGGTTGCTTTGAGATAGATAGAATAACTGCAGGATTTCCATTTCTGGATGCGTATCCCATCTTTTGAGCACTTCCAATCATTACATCTGCGACGTCTGACACAACAACAGGTTTGCCATCTACAGTTTTCACAAATGTGGCTCCTAGCTCTTCTAGGCTATTTGTTCTAGCCATTCCTCTCAGTGCAAATTCATTACCATAGTCCCTAACAACTCCACCAGAAGATCCATTGCTTATTGTGGAGCCTATTTGCTCTAGCTCTCTCATGGTTACGCCATATGCATCCATGCGTATTGGGTCGGCTAGTATCTGAAATTGTTTGTAATCTCCACCAATTATTGTTACTTGCGATACTCCACCCGTTCCTAATATAGCTGGTTTGATAATCCAATCGGCTATAGTACGTAGATCCATCATTGATGTTGTGTCGGCTTGTAGTCCAATAAATAGAATTTCACCCATTATACTAGACTGTGGTGCAAGCTCAGGAGTTATGCCTGGGGGGAGAATGTCAGACAAAGTTACCATCTTTTCACTTACTACCTGTCTCGCTTGAAATATATCTGCTCCCCAATCAAATTCTACCCACACAAAAGAGAAACCTTGTGATGAGGCAGATCTTACTCGGCGCACATTAGTAGCACCATTTACTGCTGTTTCTATAGGAAATGTTACAAGGCGTTCTACCTCTTCAGCAGCCATTCCCTGTGCATCTGTCATTACTACAACTGTAGGAGCAGTTAAGTCGGGAAATACGTCAATATCCATCTTTTG
>JAAYFB010000014.1 GCA_012728465.1 Proteiniphilum sp.
AGAATTGCCTTTAATAATTTGAAGGCATCTATATCCCTGTTGTAGTTCACCGCATCTATTCCATATGCAGCCTTGTGATATGGATCAATAATGTTTTCGTCGCCCAAGTCGGCAGTTGCTGCCTCATATGCTATATTTACATTATGATTGAGAGGTAGGTCCCAAATAGGGAATGTTTCAAATTTTGCGTATCCGTGGCTGTTTCCACGCTTATAGTCGTGATATAGATTGCTGAGTGCAGTTGCCAGTTTCCCGCTTCCTGGTCCTGGTCCAGTTATCACAACTATGGGTTTGGTTGTTTCGATATATGGGTTTGCACCATATCCTTCGTCACTCACAATGAGGTCGATGTTTTGTGGATATCCTCGTGTAGGGTAGTGAAGATACACTTTGATGCCCTGAAGTTCTAGTTTGTTTTTGAAAATATCTGCAGCTGGCTGTTTTTCATAACGCGTTATTACTACAGCTGTAACATTTATGCCATACCACTTCATGTCGTCGATGCTTTTCATAACATCAACGTCATATGTAATACCAAAATCAGCTCTTATTTTATTTCGCTCGATATCTCCAGCGTATATGCACATTACAACCTCTACCTTATCTTTCATTTTTTGAAGAAGTCGCATTTTTACATTGTATGCAAAGCCTGGCAATACACGTGATGCATGATAGTCGTATAGTATTTTACCCCCAAACTCTAGGTATAGCTTATTATTAAACTTGCTAACGCGTTTTAAAATTGCATCAGTTTGTTCTTGTAGATATTTCTCGTTATCAAATCCTACTTTTTCAATATTTTCTATCATACACTTTTGTCTTTATTCATCCATACCATATCAAATATTAAGTACATACAAATAAGATACTATATTGCATAATAATATAATAGTTGATTAATTATTAGTTTGTATTATATCGTTTGTTTTGGACTGTATTAGCTATAATATAGCGGATTTTATCATAAAATTAAAGCTCAAAAATACTCAATTTTTGGGTAAATGCCATGTTAAAGTGGTATAAAATTTATTTTGTTTTTGCTCTGATTGATATTAGTGGATAAATATATGATTATTGCATTTATAACGATGGGAACAACAAAAATTGCGGACATCTGTCGCTATTGTCTCTCATTGTTCCCATCCCTATGTTATGTCAAATGCATTTAGCTATACATAAATCTTTTGATACTCTTCTTAGGAGTTTTTTCAAATTCATCGTT
Organism: Proteiniphilum sp.; assembly: GCA_012728465.1. Lineage (GTDB taxonomy): Bacteria > Bacteroidota > Bacteroidia > Bacteroidales > Dysgonomonadaceae > Petrimonas. The sequence goes on from JAAYFB010000014.1 coordinate 1,223, forward strand.
TTTGATCTCTATAATATTGATTTTCTCATATCTAGCCAATGAGTTGTTCAAAGTAATTCTATTGTTATTCATTATTTCAGTAATGCTGTCTGTGTCTATGTTGTTGTCTCTTAATTCAGCATAATCGGGATGAATAATTGCAACAAGTTTGCCATCTCGTTGTACTACGAGGCTTTCTGCTACGTATGGCATGTTGTTTATTTTTGCCTCTATCTCTTCTGGATAAATATTTTGACCATTCGATCCAAGAAGCATAGTTTTGATTCGTCCTTTTATGAAAAGTCTTCTGCCCACTAGGACACCCGAGTCTCCAGTTTTTAGCCATCCATCTTCGGTGAAGGCCTCTTTAGTTGCTTCAGGGTTTTTATAGTATCCTGCCATCACGTTTTCGCCTTTCACTTGTATTTCGCCTGGAATGTTTTCTGGATCTGGCGAGTCAATTCTAGCCTCCATTATACCATTAAGTATGGAACCACATGATGTGGGCACAAAATCGTAATGGTGATCATATGATATAAGCGGAGCACATTCAGTCATGCCATATCCTACGGTGAATGGGAATTTTATTTTGTGAAAAAAGGCTTCAATGTCTTTTCCTAAGGCAGCACCACCAATGATTACTTCACGAAAGTTGCCACCGAGTGACTCAATGAGCGATTTTCTAATTTTTTTATATATAATATTATTTACCCCAGGTACTTTTAGCAATGCTTTTACTATTGGTTTCTCTACTATGGGTAAAATCTTTTTCTTGTATATTTTCTCAAAAATAAGAGGTACAGTAATTATAATATTTGGCCTTATTTCCTGAAATGCTTTCACAAGGTTTTGTGGTGATGGTATGACATCTAAAAGAGTAACATGTACCCCATTTGAAAGTGCATATAAAAAATCGAAGGCACAACCATAGGCATGAGCCATAGGCAGAAAAGCTAAATCCTTTTCGCCAGGGAAAAGCAATCCTAAACTATGTGCATAGGTAACATTTCCCGCATAGTTGTTTGCAGTAAGCATTACGCCCTTGCTAAATCCTGTTGTTCCAGAGGTGTAGTTTATGCAAATTACTTTATCATTATCAACTTCGGCATATTTGATATCTTCTTTAGTAAATCCATTTGGATATCTTTGATCGAACTTTGCATCAACATTCTGTTTGATATTTTTGTGAGAGTTGTCTTTACTTTTTAGTAAATCAAATGATGGTATTGAAAAAGTAGGTATCGCCACTCTATCTTGGTCTAAAGTGCTCCAAATGTTTTCATTAACAAAAGCACATTGTGAGTCGCTATGTTCTATGATGTGCAAAACACTGTCCGAATTAAATTCATGTAGTATAGGTACTATTACAGCACCGTAAGTGAAAGTTGCCAAAAACACTAATGACCATGAGCTGTGGTTTTTTCCAATCAGTGATACTTTATCTCCTTGTTTTAGGCCAATCTCTTCAAAAAATAGATGAATACGTGCTATCTCTTCGGCTACTTGCCCGTAAGTAAGGCTATTTTGATCTTTATAGTCTGTTAATGCTAGTTGGCTCCAGTTGTTTTTGAAGCTAGTCTCATATATCTTTATAAAATTTTGCTCTATCATATTGCACAAAGTTGCTATTTGTGTGCAAAAGTAATATGATTTTATAGATATGCAAAGAAATACTGTCGCTTAATTAGTGTAGATTTTGTATTTTTGCCAATTGTAATTATTATAAATGAGTATTCACAGCGTAATGTTTAACAATAAATTTTTTTAAAAGATGATTGATCAGTCTGTTTTCGAAAATAAAACTGCAGCATATTACACACTTGGTTGTAAGCTTAATTTTGCCGAAACTTCAGCAATTGGCAAGCAGCTTCTGAATGCAGGTATCTCTCGAGCTCGTGCAGGTCAGGATGCCGATATTTGTGTAATCAATACTTGTTCTGTTACAGATTTAGCAGACAAGAAAGGTCGTCAAGCAATTCGCAAGATGATTCAAAGCCATCCTAAAGCATTTGTGGTGGTAACTGGCTGCTATGCTCAACTTAAGCCAGATGAGGTGGCCGAAATAGAGGGTGTTGACTTGGTATTAGGTTCGGAGCAAAAGCTAAATGTTCTTGAGTATATTGATAATCTAAATAAGAAAGAGAAGGGTGAGGTAGTAACCTCTAAAACTCATCGAATAAAAACATTTGTTCCATCATGTTCGGCTGACGACAGAACTAGATATTTCTTGAAGGTTCAAGATGGTTGCGACTATTTTTGTTCGTTTTGTACTATCCCATTTGCTAGGGGAAGAAGCAGAAACGGTTCTATAGCCGATTTGGTCAAGCAGGCTGAGGGGGTAGTAGAGCAAGGGGGTAAGGAGATTGTTCTTACGGGTGTAAACATTGGTGATTTTGGACACTCAACGGGCGAAACATTTTTTGACTTAGTAAAGGCACTAGACAATGTGGAAGGCATCGAGCGTTTTCGCATATCATCAATTGAGCCAAACTTGCTTTCTGACGATATTATCGATTTTGTGGCTACATCCAAAAGGTTTGCACCACACTTTCACACTCCACTTCAAGCTGGGAGTGATTCTGTATTGGCACTGATGAAGCGTAAGTACGATACAGCTTTGTTTCGACACAAAATGGAAAAGATAAAGTCCGTAATGCCTGATGCTTTTATTGGGGTAGATGTTATTGTGGGTGTTCGTGGCGAAATTGACAGTTACTTTGAAGAGAGTAAAGAATTTATTGAGTCGCTCGATATTTCGCAACTGCACGTATTTACTTATTCTGAGCGTGCAGGCACTCAAGCATTAGCAATAGATTATGCTGTTGACCCACGCACAAAACAACAACGAAGCAAAGCACTTCACGATATTTCAGATATCAAGTTGCTAAACTTTTATGAATCGCATAAAGGATCATCTCGAAAAGTGTTGTTCGAAAACAGTGTTCGTGGAGAAATGATGCATGGTTTTACTGAAAACTATATCAAAATATGTGCTCCATTTAATCCTGAACTAATTAACAATGTTGTAGATATTGTAGTGGGCGACTATAACGAAGAAGAGATGGCTATGAATGCCATATTTGAAGGATAATTAATTGATAAAATGACCGATAAAAATAAAAAAGGAATAGGGTATTATCTACTATATGGTGTTTTTTCGCTCGCTGCGATGTTGCCATTCAGAGTCTTATATTTTATATCAGATGTACTATATGTGTTGGTGTACAAGATAGTGGGATATAGAAAGAAGGTAGTTAAGAAAAATATTCATAACTCATTCCCCTATAAGAATAGTAAAGAATTGCTAGCTATTGAAAAAGAGTTTTATCGTCATTTCTGCGATTATTTTGTTGAAACAATCAAAACCCTACGCATCACAGATGAGGAGATACGTGAGCGTATGGTTTTTGAAAACCTTGAAATAGTTGAACAGCTAACTAGAGATGGAAATTCATGCTTGATGAGTTTAGGACATTGTGGAAATTGGGAGTGGGTGCCTTCTATAATAT
>JAAYFB010000082.1 GCA_012728465.1 Proteiniphilum sp.
CCCAAAAAGTGCGGCAAAGCCCTGGGTAATGGATATGTTGGCATTACCAGTGAATAAATCAATAGCAAAAAGTACCACTAGCATTAATGCTAGAATAATAAAGATGTGAGTATTATTTTTCAATTTGTCTGTTCTCCTTCTATTTTAGTGGCTTTAGGTATGTGAATTGATAGTCTTGAAACATATCTGGATGAAGAGCCTTGATTATATCTCGAAGTATTAAGTCAGGGTTAGCAATAGCACTTTCGAAGTAGTCGTTGCCCCCTGTGGCAGTAGTTCTGTTTCTGTTGTTGAATACTCGTTTGTTTTTTACTGCTTTCAATAGGTTATATTTTCTGTCTTTATTTATTAGTTCTGTGTAGCTATTTGCCTCACAATCTATCCATACATCAGCATCACCAAATTGTACTAGTATTGACTCTATATCTAGTCCTATACTTCCATTTGTTTTGTCGTTTTTGTAATAGTAGCTAGCACCAGCATCATTAAAATAGTGTGCATTAAAGCTGTCACCACCTGGCACATACCAAGTATCTTGGAAGTTATCTCCCGAAAGTATTGTAGGTTTTTCTTTTATTCCTTTAGCTATATCTATATAATCGTTGTATCTGTTTTCTATATCATCAAATAGAGATGATGCTTGCCCTCTCTTATCTACAAATTCAGCAATGAGTTTTATCCACTCTGCACGAGCAAGAGGTGATGTTTCCATCCATTCAAGTGAGTATATAACTGGCAGTCCAGTTTTTTGAACTCTTTCGCTAAAACTGTCTTGCTGCACGTATGCTGAATTTATTACTGCATCTGCCTTTAGCATCAATGTTTTTTCAATGTTAGGATTGAATGGATCGCCCAAATCAGCAATGGTGCCGTTTGCTATATTATTGAGAATAGTAGGGTTATATATACGGGCAACATCTGTTGTTGCAATTACTTTGTCTAACTCATCAAGTTGTTTCAAAAACTCAAAGTAAGAGAATGTGTTTACTATCACCGATTGAATTGGTACTTTTATAGGAGTACCACCATCTGTAGGGATATCATCACTTTCTTCTTTGTAAAGATAGTATGTTGAGAAAGGCTTGGATTTGTCATTTGCCCAAGGGTTATTAATAATAACTTTTGTGTAGTTGTCAAAGTCGATTATTTGAAATCCTTTTGCATACCTAATATCCCCGTTTGTCGATATTACATTTTCATTTGATTGGGTCGTATCTTTTGGCTTACAACTTATGATAGTAGCTATCGTGAGTAATATAAAAACTATATAGCCTTTTGTAAATTTATGCATTAATATTTTTGTTGTCTATATTTATCTGTTTGTCTTCATTATCTTTTTTATCTTGGGCCCCTTCGCTATCTTTAGATAAGGAAAAGAAGTTTTTTTCTTTTGGACGTGTGGTTACGTGTGGTTTTGCATTCGAGCCAGGAATAAAATCGTGTCTATACATATTGAAAAATAGAACGAATAGTGATAGCAATAATGGACCGAATATTACTCCCCAAAATCCGAACATTGGGATACCAATAATAACACCAAGAATGGTGATGAGAGGGTGTATGTCGGCAATTACTTTTTGAAGAAGAAGTCGAGCTACATTATCAACGCCACCGATAATAAATAGTCCATAAAGTGCCAAACCTATTCCGTGTGCAATGTCGCCTGATAGCAAGACACTTATCGACAGTGGAATCCACACTAGTGTTGTGCCCAAAACGGGTATAATGGTAGAAAATCCTGTCAATATTGCATAAAGTATTGCATTATCTATACCAAAAAACATATACCCTAAATATGCAAAACCACCTTGAATGATAGCAAGAACAGGTATTCCTATAGCGTTGGCTTGAATTATAGACTTGGTTTCCTCTTCCAATATTTGTTTGTTCTCCTCGCGAAGTGGCAGTATTTCACGTACCATTTTGGCAAAGTCGTCATAGTTTAGCAACATATAAAAGAGAATAAACATTGAGAAAATAGAGTTTATTATCAATGAATAAATTCCCGAACCTAATGATTGCAATATGTTTCCACCAATTTTAGGCAGGCTTGATAAATTTTCTGGAGAAAAGATTTGAAACTCTAGTTTATCTTCAAGCATATCTACAAAACTATTTATACTATCTATAATTTCTCTTGGATCAATTGTAATGCCTGTGAGTGTGTCAATAACCAAGAATGCTATTCCTGTGAGTGGTATTAAGAAAAATAGCAATGCTTCTAGAGTAAGTAAAGTTGCTGCTAAGCCCTTTCTGAATTTCCATCTTTCCACCATAAGAGCCATTTGACCTTTGAGTAGTACATATAGCGTGGCAGCACTTAGAAAACTGCTCATGTACACTCGTAACTCTTTAAACAAAATAAGGCCTAAGATAATTAGAAAAGAAACGAGCACAAACTTGTATCTGTTTTCTTTGTAAATATTTGTCATGTTCGAAATAAAACTAATTAATTAAGGTGTAAATATATTATAACTTGAAATCTTCTGTTTTAGAAAAACCACCCTCGATGAGTGCTTCTTTTGCTTTTTCGTAGTCGCCAGTTTTCACTTGCATCTGAATGCCACCAATAGTATATCCTAGCCTATTTGCTGTAAGATTTTTCATAAAGGTCTCTATTCCCATCATTTCTAAATAGGAACGAACCATAGTAACCTCTGCTGGATATGTAAATGTTTTGATAGTGATAAAATCCTTTTCCATAACATTATTTATTAGATGTTGAATTGAGTGTAAAAATAGACTTTTTATTAGACAATATGGGGCTCCTTTCGATTAATTCCGCTAAATTTGAAGATATTTCACAAAAAAAAGAATTTACACATATGTCAAAGATTGCTTTAGTTACTGGTGCTACGTCGGGAATAGGCGAAGCAACAGCTATGATATTTGCCGAAAATGGCATTGATATCATTATTACAGGACGTCGTGCTGAGCGTCTGAATATTCTAAAAAACAAACTCCAAGACAAGAATGTTCGAGTTCTCACACTTTGTTTTGATGTAAGAGATGAAGGTGAGGTAAAAGATGCTTTAGGTAATTTGCCTAAGGACTGGGAAGAAATAGACTATTTGGTAAATAATGCTGGATTGGCGGCTGGTTTAAGTTCTGTTCAGGATGGAGATACTGACGATTGGAACAGAATGATTGATACCAATGTAAAGGGTTTGCTTTATGTTACAAGAGCGGTGTCACCAGGTATGGTGGAAAGAAAAAAAGGACATATCATCAATATAGGTTCCATTGCTGGCAAGGAGGTTTATCCCAATGGTAATGTATATTGTGCCACTAAGCATGCCGTTGATGCCATAACTAAAGGTATGCGTATTGATATGCTTCCGCACAATATAAAGGTAACTCAAATATGTCCGGGTGCTGTAGAAACTGAGTTTTCTATTGTTCGATTTCATGGCGATGATGTGCGTGCAAGCAAAGTGTATGAGGGATTTGATAATCTAGTAGCTAAAGACATTGCCGACTGTATTTGGTTTGTAGTATCTAGAGCCTCGCATGTAAATATCAATGATATGGTGGTTATGCCTACTGCACAAGCCTCAGGTAGCATATTTCATAAGAAATAGCACATTGCCTACAGCCTATTTATCAATATAAATTAATAAACAACTATGAATATGAGAAACATTACACTATTATTATCAGTTTGTTTAATTATGACTATGCAGATACAATCACAAGAAAAAATTGTTTATCAAAAGCCTCCACAAGAGATACTTGAATTGGTGGATATTGAAAGAGCCCCAGGTGTAAACATGGATAGCAAGGGCGAGAAGATGTTATTCTTTTATCGTTCAGCCTTCAAATCGTTGACAGATCTTAATCAATCAGAATTGCGTTTGGGTGGGCTCAGGATTAATCCTGACGTTAATATCTCTAGCACTATGTCTTACATCAACAATATCAGATTTAAGAAGACTATGGATGCTGATTTGAAGGATTTTGTTGGAATGCCTGATAATCCTCAAATTGCAAATGCGTCATTTTCGCCCGATGAAAGTAAACTTGCTTTTACTCATACTACTGATAAAGGTGTAGAACTTTGGCTTGCTGATCTTGAAACACTACGAGTGAGAAAGCTAACAGATGCTATACTCAATGCCAATGCAGGAGTGCCATATACATGGTTTGCATCGGGGAATGATATTTTGGTGCGAGCTCTACCGTCACAAAGGGCAAAACTTATTGACACTAAAGTGGCAATACCCGAGGGACCAATAGTATCAACAAGTGATGGGCAGATTTCACAAAATAGAACTTATCAGGATTTATTGAAAAACCCCATAGATGAAGCAAACTTTGAAGTATTGATGACTTCGGAGTTATACAAAGTTAGCTTGGATGGTCAAAAAACTTTATGGAAAGAAGCTGGGATGTATATCGGAGAATCATTTTCGCCCGACGGTAAGTATATAATGTTGCGAACCCTTTCGCATCCATTCTCGTATGCTGTGCCATATTATAGCTTTCCTAACAGAACAGATATTTATACTTCGGAAGGCAACTTTGTTTCTAGCTTTAGCCAACAGCCACTGCTTGATAATTTGCCAGTAGGCTTTATGGCTACTTTCGAGGGCAAAAGAAACATATCTTGGCGACCAGATAAGCCCTCAACCTTATACTGGGTGGAGGCTTTAGATGGAGGTGACCCAGAAAATGAAGTGGAGTATAGAGATGAATTATTTCAAATAGATGCTCCATTTACAGACAATCCACGCTCACTTGCAAAAACAATTGGAAGATATTCTGGTATGGTGTGGGGTAATGACTCATATGCTCTGCTATTTGATAATTGGTGGAACACACGAAATGCTAAAACATACCTTTTTAATCCTTCCGACAATAATGTGACACCAAAAATTATAACTGATAGAAATTATCAAGATGTGTATAGCAACCCTGGCTCGCCACAAACTGATAAAAATGAGTTTGGGAGATATACTCTACGAATTGATGGAACGAAGATATATCTTTTTGGAGATGGCTTTACGCCCGAAGGACAGTTCCCATTTATTGATGAACTAGACTTGGAAACTCTTAATAAAAAAAGAATATATCAATCTACATACACTGACAAGATAGAGGATTTGATAACTTTCTTAGATAGCAAAAAGGGTCTGATTGTTACACGAATAGAGTCGCAAACTGACTATCCAAATTATTATATTCGCAATATCAATAATAACAATAGCGAGCCCAAACCACTAACTCATTTCGAAAACCCATTCAAAAGCATAAACGATGCCTACAAGGAGGTGATTACATATAAGCGTTCGGATGGAGTGGAGCTCAATGGAACTCTTTATCTGCCAGTAGGCTACGATAGAGATAAGAAAGAAAAACTACCATTAATAATATGGGCATATCCTGCAGAATATAAAGATAAGAGCAGTGCTGGACAAAATACGTCAAACCCTAACTCGTTTAACTACCTGTCGTATGGCAATCCAATTTATTGGATTACGCGTGGATATGCTGTATTAAATAATGCTTCGTTTCCTATTGTTGGCGAGGGAGATGAACAACCTAATGACACCTTTGTGGAACAGCTTATTGACAATGCCAAATCGGCAATAGATGCACTAAACTCGATGGGATACATCGATACCAACAGAGTGGCAATAGGCGGACACTCTTATGGTGCCTTTATGACAGCCAATCTTTTGTCGCACTCCAATTTGTTTGCCGCAGGCATAGCTCGAAGTGGTGCATACAATAGAAGTCTCACTCCATTTGGATTTCAAAGCGAAGAGCGAAGTTATTGGCAGGCCACTGATGTTTACAATAAAATGTCACCATTTATGCACGCCGATAAGATGAAAACCCCAATGTTGCTAGTTCATGGCGAAGCTGACAATAATTCGGGAACACACACGCAGCAAAGCGAGCGTTATTTTCAAGCCCTCAAAAGCTTTGGTGCACCCGTTAGGTTAGTCATCCTTCCCATGGAGAGCCATGGCTATGCTGCCAAAGAGAGTGTTTTGCATCTCTTGTGGGAGCAAGATCAGTGGTTGGATAAGTATGTGAAAAATAGAGTGATTGAGTAGTTTTATGTGATAGTTTATTACAATCTCATTAAGTGTAAAATGCTTAATGAGATTGTATCGATCATAATTATCTCTTTTTTCCTTATAATGTGTCAGGGGTAATAATCATTATAGTTTTATTATCAACTTAATTGTAGCTAAGGTTTTTGTTTTCACTTTTAGATAATATGCCACATTAAACTTCAATTATTCACCCAAATCTATATACTGACTTTTTTTATTTAGCCTATTACCATACCCACCTATATTTTGTTGCTTCCAAATTCTATTAATTCTATCACCTAATATAGTTGACATATTTCTAAATAATTCAATGTCATTTCTGCAAATAATCTATCGTTCTCAAATTATTTTATTGTCATATGTATTTTGAGTTCACTGTTATTTTTTATATTTAATGACAATGCAGAATGGTATTTGCAATTTCTTAAAAAATGTAATATGAATACTATATTGTATTCACTGTTTTTCAGTTAAATCAATGCATTTACAACATTGTAAACGCATGTTTCCAATTGATTTGGTCCATTTACAACATTGTAAACGCATGTTTTCATTTGATTTGGAGCATTTACCAAATGGTAAATGCATGTTTTCTTTCGGTTTGGTCCATTTACAACATTGTAAATGCATGTTTTCATTTGATTTGGAGCATTTACCAAATGGTAAATGCATGTATTTTTTCGGTTTGGCTCATTTACAACATTGTAAATGCATTGAATTTTATTAATAACTATCAACTATAAAGCTAATTATCATTGATTTAGTTTCAGATTTATCAAAACTCTTTGTGTTTGACAGTTTTTTATTCGAAAAGCTGACAATACAGAATGTTTTTCTCAATGCTATGATTTGTGAGTCACAATAATCACTTTGTTTTGACATTGAATTAGTAAATATGTGTATATTATTAACTATTATTGGGTGTGTTTTGCTCATATTATGCTGTATGATATTGGATGCCTATTGAGGTTTTTTACTGACATATATTGATTGAAATGGAAACCTAGTCGATGTCAAAATATAGAGGTATGACTTATTATAAGTAAAAGGTGATATGTTTGATGGTGTCAGTTTTATAAGGAGCTGAAGTGTGATGTTTTTTTTGAAAATAGATGACACACTTCAACTCTTAGCAATAGTCAATTATTGACACTGTCGGGAGTGGCAGTTTCTTTAATACTCAAAGTCAATGAAGTCGCCTTCTTTTATTCCATTCTGTATGCAATAACCTGCATTTACCTCCACCACATACATTGCTGGCTGTGTTGAGGCATAGCTCCTCTCATTTAGTGGTGCAGTGTTAGTGTGTATGGTTACTATTTCTTTGTTTGCATTTACATATAAAATGTCTAGAGCAATATAAGTGTTTTTCATCCAAAAGCTTTGATAATCTTCTCTGTTAAATACAAAAAGCATACCTGCATTGCTTGGTATTGACTTTCTATACATCAAGCCTCGAGCTCGTAGCTGGTCGTTGTCTGCCACTTCAATGTCAATCGTTGTCATGACACTTGTGTCATTTGCTGACACAAAGTTTAGCGAACCCTGTTTGTTGAATTTAATTTCTAAACTGTCATTTTTAGTCAATTCGCTTCCACCATTATCTTTTGACATAGTGTAAATCAGTAACAAAGCTACTGCTACTATTGCTATGGCGGCGAATGCATAAATCTTTTTGGTATGTCTTTTAGTCATATAATTTCTATTTTGCTGAATGTTTAAATATAATTACAAAGATGGCTTATTTTTTTGTCATATTAAAATTGTCAGGTTCTGAAGTTTTTGTCAGTATAATGTGTTATTTTTGTCACGTTTAAAAATCTGGCACGGAATTCGCATGTAACTAGATGTCGATACGACAAAAAACAAAATAAATTTTATAATTATACAATCTAAAAATTTTAAAAACATGAGTATTAAACCATTAGCAGACAGAGTGCTTATTAAGGCAGCTGCTGCAGAAGAAAAAACAGTAGGTGGAATTATTATTCCTGATTCGGCAAAAGAAAAACCACTACAAGGAATCGTTATTGCAACAGGCAATGGAACAAAAGACGAGGAGATGGTAGTGAAGTCTGGAGATAATGTATTGTATAGCAAATATGCAGGAACGGAAATTGAGTTTGACGGAGAGCAATATCTAATCATGCGTCAATCTGAAATTTTGGCTGTAGTTGAATAGTTTATAATTTCATTATCAAGACAAGACATAAAAACAATTAAATAACAAACGATTAAAATATAGATAGAGATATGGCTAAAGAAATTAAATTTGATATTGAGGCACGTGACGCACTGAAGAATGGTGTTGATGCCTTAGCAAATGCTGTAAAAGTGACATTAGGTCCAAAAGGTCGTAACGTAATTTTAGACAAAGCATATGGTGCACCACATATCACTAAAGACGGTGTGTCAGTTGCAAAAGAGATTGAGCTAGAAAATGCAATCGAAAACATGGGTGCACAGTTAGTAAAAGAGGTAGCTTCAAAAACTAACGACGATGCTGGTGATGGAACTACTACTGCTACAGTATTGGCTCAATCAATCATTAGTGTGGGACTTAAAAACGTAACTGCAGGTGCTAATCCAATGGACTTGAAGCGCGGTATAGACAAAGCTGTTGCAAAAATTGTAGAAAATTTGAGAGAGCAAGCAGTTGAGGTAGGCGATGACTTGAAGAAAATTGAGAACGTTGCTAAAATATCAGCTAATGGTGATGAAACTATTGGTGCTTTAATTGCTGAGGCAATGCAAAAAGTTAGCAAAGAGGGTGTAATAACTGTAGAAGAAGCAAAAGGAACTGAAACTTACGTTGACGTAGTTGAGGGTATGCAATTCGACCGTGGTTATATCTCTCCATATTTCGTAACTGATACTGAGAATATGGAGGTTCAATACGACGAACCACTTGTATTGATTCACGACAAAAAAATATCGGCTATCAAAGACCTACTTCCAATTCTTGAGAAGAGCGTTCAAACTGGTAAAGCTCTATTGATTATTGCAGAAGATATCGACTCAGAGGCACTGACTACTTTAGTTGTAAACCGTCTTCGTGGTTCGTTGAAAATTGCAGCAGTTAAAGCTCCAGGATTTGGCGATCGTCGTAAAGAGATGCTAGAAGATATCGCTATCTTAACAGGTGGAACAGTTATCTCTGACGAGAAAGGTTTGACTCTTGAAACAGCAACTCTTGAGATGCTAGGTAGCGCAGAAAAAATTACTATTGACAAAGACACAACTACTATTGTTAATGGTGCTGGCGAGAAGGCAAACATTGAGAGCAGAATTGGTCAAATCAGATCACAAATTGAGAAAACAACTTCAGACTACGACCGCGAGAAATTGCAAGAGCGTCTTGCTAAACTTGCAGGTGGTGTGGCAGTACTATACGTAGGTGCAGCATCAGAAGTGGAGATGAAAGAGAAGAAAGATCGCGTTGAGGATGCTCTTTCAGCAACTCGTGCTGCAGTAGAAGAGGGTACAGTTCCTGGAGGTGGTGTTGCTTACATTCGCGCAGCTGAAGCTTTAGATAATTTAGAAGCTGACAACGATGACGAGCTTACAGGTATAGAGATAGTAAAACGTGCTATTGAGGAGCCTCTTCGTCAGATTGTTCAAAATGCTGGTAAAGAAGGTGCAGTGGTAGTACAAAAAGTACGCGAAGGAAAAGGGGATTATGGTTATAATGCTCGCAACGAAAAGTATGAAAACTTGTACGAAACAGGTGTTATCGACCCAACTAAAGTGGCTCGCGTAGCTCTTGAAAATGCAGCTTCAATAGCAGGCATGTTCTTAACTACTGAATGTGTAATCACTGATATTAAGAAAGACGAGCCAATGCCACAAATGCCTATGGGTGGTGGTATGGGTGGTATGATGTAATAATCATTTACCATTCTAGGCTGTTGAGCTTATATATCAACGGTACAATAAAATAATAAAAACGTGTGACTCTGTTAAATGGGGTTGCACGTTTTTTTTTGTTTTCAAAATAGTAAAATCTGAAAAAAAGATTGTAATATCTAAAATATAAATATTATGTTTTATTGATAGATATCCTTTACAAATTAAACTCAAGATGTTGATTATTGGATAAATAGTAACATATTGGGTTAAATAGGCTATATATTGTATTAAGCGTCTTATTCACACATTATTATCTGTAACCAAATTGTAGCAAAATCGAAACTATTATTTCAAAATTTTATATTACATTTGTGGAAGATAGTATCAAGTAATATAATATATAAAATCATTAAAATTTAAATTTATGGTAAAGAGGTTTAGATTAATGTTAGTGGCATCGCTTTTAGTGATCACAACAATCTTGAATGCTCAAGTAACTACTTCGAGTATGAGTGGACGTGTTACTGATGTTGATGGTTCAGTGATTGGCGCTACTGTTGTTGCTACTCACACTCCATCTGGAACAACGTATGGAACCGTAACTAACTTAGAAGGTCGCTTCAACCTAAACGGTATGCGTGTGGGTGGTCCATACACTGTGGAGGTTACCTACATAGGATACGGGACTAGTACTACAAACAACATTTCTTTAGCTTTAGGTTCAAACTATGTATTGAATGTTGAACTTTCGGAAGAGGCTACAACACTAGATGAGGTAGTGGTAACTGCAGCAAGAACAAAGTTCCCTTCAGAAAAGACAGGAGCGGTAACAAACATTACTAGCTCGCAAATTACAAGTTTACCTACGGTAAATCGTAGTATTATGGATGTAACTCGCCTTTCTCCTTATGGAGGTAATGGAATGAGCTTTGGTGGTACAGATGGACGTACTGCTAACTTTACGGTGGATGGTGCAAACTTCAATAACAACTTCGGATTGAGTGATGCTCTGCCAGGTGGAGGTAACCCAATATCGCTTGACGCGATTGACGAACTGCAAGTTGTGATTGCTCCATACGATGTTCGCCAAACAAATTTTATTGGTGGTGGAGTAAACGCTATTACTAAATCGGGTACAAATACATTTAGAGCTACTGCTTATTCTTATCATAGGAATGAGAACTTTAGAGGTGATGCAGTAAATGGCATGCAAATACAAGGTGCACGCGAAAAGGATAGGCTTACTACTTATGGATTTACTTTGGGTGGACCCATTATTAAAAACAAATTGTTCTTCTTTGTAAATGGTGAGATAGGACAGAAGCCAACTATTGTAAATAGATGGAGACCATCAACAGATGGAGTTGCTGATGCTGATAATTATATTTCACGCACTACGGAGGCTGATATGAAGAAGGTTTCTGATTTCGTTAAGGAGAAATATGGATATGACACAGGGTCTTACACTAATTTCCCTGCTGATGAGAGCAACACTAAACTTCTTGCTCGTTTAGATTGGAATATTACAAACCAACATCGTTTGGCTTTACGTTACAATTATACTAAGAATACATCTTGGAGATCACCTAACGCTACCTCTATGGATGGGGGTACTCGTATGACTGAGGCTAGAATGTCAAAAGCTTCAATGGCTTTTGCAAACTCGATGTACTCTATGGACAACCTTGTTCATTC
>JAAYFB010000445.1 GCA_012728465.1 Proteiniphilum sp.
GAGAGTTGATGAATTCGAAAGGTTTATGGGAGGGCTTTAAAGTTGACTTACTAAAAGGGGACAACAATTGGCCTGTGGTAATGAAAGCAGTGAGTGACATCAAACATAAGGGGGGATGGTTAACGGCAGAAGTATCTGGTGGAGATAGAAATCATCTAAAAAAAATAGCAACAGAAATGGACCAAATCATTGGTTATCTATAGGTGTCAATATTTTTTTCGGAACCATTAATGACAAATTTTCTATGGTGTGAACCATATTCTCACCATGGAAAATTTACAAGCAACTCAGAGAATTAAAGGCACCCGAAGCTATTAACACGATCACGTTGAGACAAACAGACAAGAAAATTAAACTCTTAAAAATCAGAATAATGCAAAACAATCAATTTTCACGACGGAATTTCTTAAAAAGCACAATTGCTGCAAGCACTGTAGGGGTTACAGCGGGCATTCCATTACTAAACTCTTGCACACCACAAAATAAACAATCTACTAAAACTATACAAGTACCACAACTATTAAACCGAGCACCCGATGGCAAAAAGATAAAAGCGGGACTTGTGGGCTGCGGTGGCAGAGGAACTGGCGCTGCAATAGATTTTCTAAACTCTGGCTCTGATCTTGAGATAGTAGCATTAGGCGATGTTTTTGAAGATAAAATGAATGCCTGTAGAGAGATTTTAAAGAAAGATAAGGGTGTAGAGATACCAGATGACAAATGCTTTATTGGCTTTGATAGTTACGAAAAGGTACTTGACTCTGGAATTGATGTTATTTTATTATGTACCCCACCACACTTCAGACCAGCACACGTTGAGGCTGCAGTAAATGCTCGAAAACATATATTTATGGAGAAGCCAATAGCGGTAGATCCCGTTGGAGCAAGAAAGGTTCTAGCTGCTGCAAAACGCTCTAAATCACTAGGTCTAAATATAGTAAGTGGCACCATTCGCCGATCTCAAAAAGACTACATTATGACAAGAGAAAAAGTGCTTAATGGAGAAATTGGCGATATTACAGGTGCACATATTATCAGAAATGGAGGAGCACTTTGGCACATTAAAAAAAGACCTGAATGGACAGATATGGAGTATATGCTAAGAAACTGGGTTAATTTCTGTTGGCTTTCGGGTGACCATATTGCCGAACAATTCATACACGAGGTTGACGTAATGAACTGGTATATGGAAAAGTATCCAATAAAAGCTTCTGGATGGGGAGGACGACAAAGAAGAGTTACTGGAGACCAATATGACCATTTTAGCATTGACTTCCTCTATGATAATGGCATGAGAACTCATTGTGCTGCTCGACAAATAGATGGTTGTACAAACAGCAAAGTGGAACATATAAGCTGTAGTAATGGCTATGCGGATGCTAGCGGAAGGCTGTATGACCTGAAAGGAGAACTTATATGGGAATATCAATGGCCTGGCGAAGGTGAAAAAGATTCGGAATGGGAGGTTACAAACCCATTTGTTCAAGAGCATATTAATCTAGTTACAGCAATACGCACAGGAGAAAATATCAATGACAGCGAAGAGCAAGTATATTCTACTCTAACTACAATAATGGGCCGTATGGCAGCATATACAGGAAAGGATATTACATGGGAAGAGCTAATGAACTCTGACTTGTATCTAGGGCCCAAAGTTTATGTTATGGGCAAAGTGGATAATGTAGTTGAAGAAATTCCATTAGCGGGAGTGTAACTACACAAAAGTCTCAATTAGCATTTAGCTTTGAGAAGTTTTAGTTTTCAGGCCTTATGATAGCCTCTCAATTAGAAGAGGCTAAATCATAAGGCTTTTTTTATTCTACTATAAACAGACAAAAGCATAGTCAAAGCATTTTAGTATCTTTCCCATACAAACCTAAATCAAGAACAGCAACAATATTTTAACATCTTAATTTGACAATGATTTTTCGTGTTAATTAAATTAACTGTCATAAAAACAACAATGTTAATAAATTAACCAAAAATAGGCCCTAAAACAATCAACCACCACATAATCAACAACAAGTCATTTTATGAATTACAAATATTACCTAAACTTACAGCAAAACCAACTTTGGTTTTACTACTTTCAAAAATAATTACTATAAAACCAATCTTGGTTTTACTACTTTTGAGGTATTTTCATACCATTTCGAGGTTGGAAAAGCAACTTTTCATCTTCATCAACACCCATTTCAGTTAATGAACGTTATAAATAGGGGTAAAAGGGGCAAAACCAATGTTGGTTTTGGAGTGATTTAAAATTTTTACTATAAAACCAACTTTGGTTTTATAGTGATTTATTCCATAAAGTGTCATTCCAACGTTGGAAAGAGAGTAAAAACTTTCATTTACTCTCATTTCAAGGTTGGAACAAGAGCAACCAATACAAAAAAACCGTTAATTCATTCACAAATGAGGGTGTATTATTAACTGTTTTCATCAAACCAAAGTTGGAATGACAGTAATTTATTTTGAGAATTACAAAACCAACATTGGTTTTGGTTCAATTATTTTCAGAAGTAGTAAAACCAATGTTGGGATAACAATAATTATTTTTGGAAACAACAAAACCAAAGTTGGAAAAACA
>JAAYFB010000083.1 GCA_012728465.1 Proteiniphilum sp.
CAAAAAAAGAAAATCACAGGAACTGTTGTGGATGAAATGGGCGAGCCCATTATTGGTGCAAACATAGTAGAAGTAGGAACAACTAACGGAAACGTTTCCGACTATGATGGCAACTTCACATTAGAAGTTGCGAATGACGCTGTTATTCGCGTGTCATATATTGGATATCTAGAGCAAGATATTTCTACTGCAGGCAAAAGCTCATTTAACATTACGCTCAAAGAGGATATGCAATCGCTGGAGGAACTTGTGGTAGTGGGGTATGGAACTATGAAAAAAGTAAACTTAACGGGTGCTGTAACTTCTATCGACGGCAAACAATTAAGTGACAGGATTGGTCACTCAACAAGTCAAATGCTTCAAGGTAAAGTTCCTGGACTCACAATTACTCCCTCATCTGGAAGACCAGGAAGTGGTTCAGGAATTAATATTAGAGGTGTTAACTCAATTAATAAAGGAAACCCTTTAGTAATGATAGATGGAGTGGAAGGGGACTTGGAAACAATTAATCCAAATGATATAGAAAATATTTCTGTTCTTAAAGACGCATCGGCATCTGCCGTGTATGGTGCTAGGGCAACATTCGGGGTAATACTCGTAACTACCAAGCAAGGAGAAAAAGGAAAAAGCACAGTTAAATATAGTGGACAATTTGGTTCGGGTAAACCCACTGTTTCTACTGATTTCGAAACTAGAGGTTATTATTCTGAATGGCTAAATGACTTGTTTTTCAAGTCCTATGCGGGTAATAATTATTCAAATTATACAAGTGAAGACTATGATGAATTATGGATTAGACGAAATGATAAAACTGAACACCCAGACAGACCATGGATAGTAATAGACCAGCGAGATGGACAAGACTCATATTCATATTATGCTAATACTGACTGGTATCACTATCTATACAACGATAAACGACCAACAATGAATCATAATGTTTCATTAAGCGGGGGTACAGATGCTATAAGATACTTTTTATCAGGTGGATTTCACAAATCAGATGGTATATTTAAATCTGATACTGACACCTTTAATAAAATGGATTTTAGGGCAAAAGTTGATTTTAAAATCAACGATAAAATGAATTTTTCTACTAACGTAAGTTATCTGAACAACTCATATAAATATCCAGGTGTTGGTGGTGTAAACACTGCATTTAGTCTCGATAAGGTACATGCACTAGCAAGTATAGTACCTGAAAATCCTGACGGATCGTTAGTCTATGAAACATCAATAAGCAAGTATAGCATTATGGATGGTCTTCCTCTTGTTCTTAAAAACAAAGGAAATAACAATGAGGATAAAAGAGATCAAACATCATTAATAGCAGAGTACACATATAAGCCAATTGCTGGATTAGAATTTAAGAGTAATTTTAGCTATAGATTCAATAGTCAAAGCTTTAAAAACCGTCAAACTAACGTAGAATATTCAAAATATCCAGGTAAAATAAACACATTAGAAACTGGGAGATTCGAAAACAAGCTTGCAGAAAGAATTAATACTCACAGATATTATGCCTTTAATGCGTACGCAACATACAATAAGTCGTTTAATGACAAACATAACTTCAGTGGTATGATTGGGTATAATCTAGAGAATCAAACATTTAAAGATTTAAAAGCTACAGGATATAATTTAATTGATGATAGTTTAAGTGATCTTGAGCTTGTGGGTCAAGATAAAGAAGGAAACATACGTACTGATATTGGAGGAGGATACAATGAGTTTTCATTAATGGGAATCTTCGGAAGGATTAATTATGATTACCAAGGAAAATATCTTTTTGAGCTTAGTGGCAGACAAGATGGTACATCTAGATTTGCTAGTAATTCTAGATGGGCATTCAGCCCCTCTGCATCAGCAGGATGGAGAGTCAGTGAAGAATCCTTCTACAAAGGTGCTAAGAATATAATAGAAGATATGAAACTTAGATTTTCATACGGTACGTTAGGAAATCAGCAAGTAGGATATTATGATCACATTAGATTGTTATCTATAGGCACTCAGGGATACTTATTTGGAGGAGACAAGTCTGCAATTGCTTCGATTGGCGCACCTACAAATGCAAATTTAACATGGGAAAAAGCCATACACTATAATTTAGGTATTGATGTATCGACTCTAAAAAACAGACTCGGATTCACAGGAGATTTCTACATTAGGGATACTAAAGATATGCTTGGTGAGAGTGTTGCTCTACCTGGAGTTTATGGTGCCTCATCACCAAAAGCTAATTCAGCTAATCTTAGAAGTAAAGGTTATGAATTAACGCTAAGCTGGAGAGATAGTCATGTATTATTAAAAAAAATGTTCTCCTATGGTGTAACTCTAACTTTCAATGACTTCATAAGCACTATTACTAAATATGATAATCCTGATAAATCATTTGCTAAAAGGCACTACGAAGGTAAAAGATTAGGTGAAATATGGGGTTATAGAGTGGGTGGATTATTTGCCTCTGATGCTGAAGCTAGTGAATACACTTCTATTATTGATCAAAGCTATGTAAATGAAATCATCATGCAATCTGCTGGTCCAGAAGGCAAGCCAAGAGGAGGTGATTTAAAGTTCTTAGATCTTAATGGTGACAAAAAAATTCTACCGGGAACATCTGTACATAACCCAGGAGATCAAGAAATAATTGGAAACTCAGAACCTAGATATCAATATGGAGCAAGCTTTAATGCCTCATGGAATGGAATTGACTTATCGTTATTCTTTCAGGGGGTAGGTAAAAGAGATTGGTATCCAGAAGCTAATACAATGGCTTTTTGGCATCTATACGCTAGACCTTATGCAACATACATTCCTAAAGATTTTCATAATCAGTTCTGGACTGAGGAAAATCCTGATGCATATTTCCCAAGACCTAGAGGTTATACCGCTCTTCAAGGTTCGAGAAGACAACTAACTGCTGTAAATGACAGATACTTGCAAAGCTTAGCCTACTTAAGATTTAAAAATCTAACTATTGGATATTCTTTGCCAGAGATATGGACTAAAAAAGTAAAAATTGAAAACTTTAGGGTTTACTTTAGTGGTGAAAACTTAGCTACATGGACTAATCTAAAATCTGATTACATTGACCCAGAATCTGTGGTTACTAATGATATATATGGAGGAGCAAGCAATCTTGCACGAAATTATCCACTTCAAAAAGTATATACAATAGGAATAGATATAACTTTCTAACAATTGAAAATAATGAATAAATATAAAATACTGACTAGACTGTCATTAATATTAATTACACTGGGATTAATCTCATGTAACGATTATCTCAATGTAATTCCTAAAGACAAAATGATTCCTGAGAACTATTTCAGAAATGAAAATGAACTACAGATGTTTAGCAATACATTCTACACACAACTCCCTGGTGAGTCGGCCATAATAAGAGAAGGTGTGGATCATATTGCAAAAAGTGAAATGAGTGACGAGCTCAGAGGTAGTAGAATTATTCCTGGCTCTGGAAGTGGCTGGTCATGGGGACAACTCAGAGACATTAACACTCTTCTAGAATACTCTATAAATTGTTCAGACAGAGAGGTTAGAAATCGGTACGATGCTTTAGCTAAATTCTTTAGAGCATACTTCTATTTCGAAAAAGTTAAGCGTTTTGGAGATGTACCGTGGTATGACAAACAACTAACTTCGAATGACCCTGACTTAAAAAAGCCCCAAGACTCTCGTGAGTATATAATGTCTAAAGTTATAGAGGATTTAGATTTTGCAATACAATATCTCCCCTCTAAAAAAGATCTATATAGAATAACAAAATGGACTGCTTTAGCGTTAAAATCCAGAGCATGCTTGTTCGAAGGAACATATAGAAAATATCATGGATTAACTATAGACGAGGTTGGATATGAGTTTTACTTAAATGAATCCATAAAGGCAAGCGAAGCTTTCATGGGGCAAAGCCAATATAAACTATATTTAGGTGATCCTAAAACTGTGTATATGGATCTTTTTGCTAGTTTAGATGCAATAGAGGATGAGATTATATTAGCTAGAAATTATAACAAAGCTTATGGACAATCGCATAATGCAAATTTCTACACGCTAGGTGTGACTTATGGAAGACCTGGACTAAACAAGCGAATGGTAAATAGTTATTTAATGTCTGATGGTAGTAGATTTACAGACAAAGATAATTATAAAACTCTTAGCTTTTTAGAGGAGACTAAAAATAGAGACCCGCGTTTATCTCAAACTATTAGAACTCCTGGATATACGCGCATCGGAGAGAGCACAAAACTTGTTCCAGATCTACTAACCTGTGTCACAGGATATCAACCAATAAAGTTCGTAATGGGAACAAAGTACGATGGTCCAAATTCAATGAGTGAAAACGACCTGCCTATATTCAGAACAGCAGAGGTATATCTTAATCTTGCTGAAGCTCATGCTGAGATGGGTACTCTCACTCAAAATATACTTGATAATACTATAGGTAAAATAAGAGCGAGAGTTGGAATGCCATTACTAGATTTAACTGAATCAAACAACAATCCAGATCCTTTCCTAATGGATCCCACGACAGGTTATCCAAAAGTGCAAGGAGATAATAAGGGAGTTATTTTAGAAATAAGAAGAGAACGTAACATTGAGTTAATAATGGAGGGATTTAGATATTATGACATGATGAGATGGAAAGAAGGCAAAACTTTTGAAAGTGACTATCATGGTCTTTATATCCCAGAACTTGGCTCCTATGATTTAGATGGCGACGGAAATGATGACGTATGCTTCTACAAAGGCTCTAAACCAACATCGACCGCACCATTATTCAGAAAAGTTGATGAAGAGGTGTTTTTATCAAATGGTGAAAGTGGTTATATTTCACCGTATAAAAATATCAAAGCTAAATGGAATGAAGATAGGGACTACTTATACCCGATTCCTCTTGATGAGAGAATGTTGACTGGTGGAGCATTAAAACAAAACCCAGGTTGGGATGACGGATTAAACTTTTAAAAACACACATGATGAAAAAATATTATATATATATCGTAATCACATTACTTCTCATGGTCATTAACGCATGTAGTAGTGATACCAAAGTTGATGACTTCGATGTTCCTCCTCATATTGTAGATTCTAAAAAGCCCGAAGGAGCTATTCGATTAATGGCATATAACATTGCAGTATTCAATAGAGATCCAAATAGCCCCCTAAATTATCAAACCATTGCAAATATGGTTAATGAAAAAGATGTTGATGTGGTATGTCTGAATGAACTAGATAGCTGTACAAGTAGGACAGCAAAAGACTATCAATTAGAAAAGTTTGCTAAAATCATAGGAGAATGGGATTTCAAATACGGTTCAGCAATGACTTATGGTGGAGGCTCTTACGGTGAAGGAATTGCAACAAAAGAGAAATCTATTAGAAAGTTTTCTGTTGCTCTTCCTAAAGGAGTTGGAGCTGAGCCGAGAGTCTTAGTAGTTATGGAGATGGATGACTATGTAATTGCAACCACGCATTTAGATCATGCAGTACCAGAAGCTCACGCAGATCAAATAAAAGTAATAAATGAAACAATAGAGAAGCTTTACGCTAGTTCTGATAAACCAGTATTTTTAGGTGGTGATCTAAATGCCAAACCGGATAGTGAGACAATAACTACTTTTAAAAAAAACTGGACAATTCTTTCCAGCACTCAAGCAACTTTCCCTTCACATAAACCTGATAGGTGTCTAGATTATATACTACAGTATAACAATGGGGTAAAGTGTGAATTATTACATGCAGAGGTAGTCAGATTTTTCAAAACTGGAGATACAAGAACTGCTTCTGATCATCTTCCAGTAATAATTGATATCAAGATTATTGACAAGCAATAAACAAATTAACAAAAATTCGAATTATGTATAAATATACAATTTTAAACTGTTTCATGTTTATTATATTATTAACCATCTCAAGTTGTGATGACAAAGAAAATAACATCTATGAAACAGGACATAAAACGATCTCATTGATAAAAGAAAATGATGAGTCTGTTCAAGAAATAATTGTTGATCCTGCACAAAGGAGCCAGGTAGTATTACAAGCTAAAACTGACAATCTTAGTGCATTCGGCATTGTAGTAGAAGTGGAAACTAATTCAAGTTTAATTGATAGTTATAATAAAGCAAATAATACTAATTATCAAGAACTTTCTCCAAATTCATATTCATTTGAAACTAGCGAATTTATTTTTCCTAGATATAGTGAAGTCTCTTCCCATATTAATATTACGTTGAACTCTACTGGAATGGATAATGAAGTAAAGTATTTGCTCCCAGTTCAAATGATTACAATTACAGGTGATCCAAATGCCAATATAGACCCCAATAATGATATTGTTTACATCGTTATCTCTAAATTACCCCCACCAAAGTTGATTCATCTAAAGAATTTAGAATTGACAACTGAAATAGGGCCTGACAAAAAAAACTGGTTTTCTGCATATGCAACAAATAGTGCTGGCGAACACACGTATAGCATTTCAGAAGCAGCTGAGAAATCACATATGATGGACTTCGTACTTCTAAAATATGGTAGTAATCTAAGACTTCATACTTCTATAATAGGATGGCAACACGGAGGTGATTATCATAGATATCTCTTTCCTTATATTGAAGGGTTTAAAAAATTAACACATACAACAAATATGAATAGATTGTATAAAACAGAAGTATTTGATGCAGTTAATTCATCTGAGGAAATGGTTGCCAAAATAGACGAATTAAAAAATACTGATAATTACAATTTCTATGCTGCTGATAGAATGACAAGTCATAATTTACAAAGTCAAATTCAAGGAGATAGTCGAGTTCTGATACAAGGCTGGGGACCTAAAATTGGGGTTAACACACAATTCTCCTTAATAAATATCAAGGAGGTAATATCTATCAATAATGGGGCAAATTATAAGATCATATTTGATATCAAATATTTAGATGTTGATGTTAGAAATGAATCACTCAAGACAGAGGGGCAAAATGTTATAATTGACAATCCTGGATATAATCCATCAAATGAAGTGATAGAGTACAAGGGAGTTGAACTAACAACTGAAATTGGAGATAATAAAAAGAATTGGTTTTCAGCTTATGCCGATATGGATAAAGTTACTTTTACTCAGCAAGAAGCAAAAGACAAATCTAGCATGATGGATTTTACTCTTGTTAATCATAGCTCATCTGAAATAAGATTTTATAATGCTGGTATCGGATATTATCATAATTCATATAAAGAAATAATATCACCATATATAAATAATTTTGCGAAACTACCATTCACCATGCTTGGTGGATGGAGGGCAGGATCTGCAGATGCAACAAAAGTAGAGCATTATGATAATGTAACAGATGTTTCATCTATTACCCAGCTTATAAATACATATAATACAACCTATGGTTATCCAATTGCAGATAGAATGTTCTCTGATGCTTTATCAAAAGATAAAGTTGGAGTTATTGGTTGGGGAAATAAAGATAAATCAACTAACTCAAAATTTATAAATTCAGCTTTTGGCATATATATTATTAGAGATGTTCAACAAACCATTGACGGAAATTACAAAGTAATATTTGACATCAAAGTACCTAAAAGTGATGTTAGAACTCCTAATAGTGCTAGTACTATTACTAATACGAATTAATAATGTAGAGCTGTTTTATTAATAGATGCTTTATTTTTTACTACTAGGGGTTAATAAATATTATTCCAACCCCTAGTAGTTTATAAAATAAGGGCACAATAATGTTAGGACATTTAGCGCTATAAATTGGATATAACAAATAAGTAAAGCTTAATCCATAATCCTCTACCATATATGAACCCAATCTCATATGAGTTATAATTAATGATACAGTTTTGATAAGAGTAGCTATCCTAGGTATTTTAATACAAGACATTTGGAACTCATAATGAAATACACATTTAAAACTTTTAGGTATATGCACTAATATCGAACGCTACATATATTTAGTATGAAACAACCTCAAATAATCATTATAAAAAAGACATTAATAACAGTTTGTAATCTTTATTAATGCACTAGAGCTAGATACATTAATAAAATTCTCTTATTTTTGCAAATCATAATATGAGATCAATTTAAATTCAAAAATAATACAATGACCAGTAGAAGAGATTTTCTAAAAACTTTAGGAGGAGTTTCACTCCTTACCATCGTTCCCCGTAATGTATTGGGTAGAGGCATGATTGCCCCAAGCGATGAATTAACAAAAGGAATTATTGGTGTAGGAGGTATGGGACGAGGTCATATACCCTACGACAATACGCGTGTAGTTGCAATGTGTGATGTGGATAAAAACCATCTTAATCAAGCAGCATCAATGGTAAAAGACACTATCAATCTTTACCACGATTTTCGAGATCTTATAATAGACAAAAACGTGGACATAGTACATATCGCTACTCCACCCCATTGGCATGGATATATGGCGGTTGAAGCAGCAAAATCTGGCAAAGATATTTGGTGTGAAAAACCTATGACACGTACTATTGGTGAAGGGAAAAGAGTGATGGAAGCTGTAAAGCAACATGGAAATATTTTCCGCCTTAACACATGGTTTAGATTCAAAGACTCATTCTATGGTCTTGGCACTCCTGTAAAACCATTAAAAAAACTAGTAGAAAGCGGAATGCTTGGATGGCCACTAAAAGTTACCATCAGCGCACATACTGGATTTAACTGGAAGTTCTTTTGGGTAGGAAAAGACCACCTTGAGCCACAACAAGTTCCTGAAGAACTTGATTACGACATGTGGTTAGGACCTGCTCCATACAAACCATACAATGCACACCGCGTTCACTCTACATTCCGTGGATATTGGGATTACGATGGTGGTGGTCTTGGTGATATGGGCCAACACTATATTGACCCTGTACAATACATTTTGGGAAAAGACGACACTAGCCCAATTAAAGTAGAAGTAGATGCACCACAACAACATCATGATGCCGTAGGAACATGGAGATCTATAACATACACTTACGAAGATGGCTGTCAGATAGTACTTTGGGGTGGCGATTATGGAACTCCAGGCACACCATATATTGCTGGGCCTAAAGGTAATGTTTATAGAAACTTTGAGTGCGATATTCCTAACTGGGAGAAAAAATTGGCTGACTATCCAGAGCCAGCACCTCAGAATACAGACTTCTTAGAATCAATTCGTACTCGTCAGAAATTTGCTCTTAACGAAATTAACGGACATCGTTCTTGTACAGTTGTTAATATGGGACTTATAGCTCTTCAACTAAATAGAACTCTTAATTTCGATCCTGTAAAACAAGAGTTTATTAATGACCCAGAAGCAAATAGACTTGTTTATCAAACTGCACGTGCTCCTTGGAATATTTAAATCTTTAAAACTGATATAAAAATAAAATGAGACATATAAAAAGATATATAACAACGTTGACAGCACTCCTATTAATAGTGAGTTTGTCAATAGCTCAAACACCGCAGAATAGAACCAATTCTACTATTATTGCAGATGTTCTTGCTCAGCTTCCAGCTCAAACTCAGCCTCAATACAATAAAATTATGGCTGATCTTACATCAACTGGTGAACAAGGCTTACTTTACATTATTGGCCAACTTAACCCTCCTGGAAATAAAACAAACGAGGCACTGGATTATGCTATTAGCGGTTGGACCAACTTTGTTGCTAATGATGATGCTAAGCGCAAAGAGGCACTGTCGGCTTTTGAGAAAGGGCTTACGTCATCTACAGATAAGGAGAATAAAGCTCTAATTATTCGTCAGATAGCAAAAATTGGAGACAATAGCAATGTGTCCGCACTAGCTGCATTTATTAATGACGATAGACTTTCAGGACCAGCTAGCCAAGCTTTGGCACAAATTGGAACGGAGGATGCTCAACAGGTGATTCTATCAGCTTTAACAGCAGCTAGCACAGATGCAATGAAAGTATCACTTGCTAACGCAGCAGTTCAAGCTAACATTTCTTCTGCTGAACCAATATTTATTAGTTTACTTAGCAACAATCCTTCTGAAAATTTGAAAAAAGTTGCCTATAATGGCTTAGCTAAAATTGGAACAAAAAATGCTCTTTCTCTACTAAAGAAAGATGCACAAAACGACAATTGGGCATATAACAAAACTGGGGCTACCTCTGCATACATTTCTCTATTGAGCAATTTAAGCAAAACAGACTCAAAAATTGCAGAGAAAGAAGCATTGTCACTACTTAATATTGCCAGCAAAAACAAAAAGTCAGATCTAATGGTTGCTGCTGCCGATATAGTAATGGCATCGGGAAACAAAAAGAGTTCAGATAAAATGCTAAAGACTGCTTTGAAAAGTGGTAATGCTAAATTACTGAACAATGTATTTAGCATGTATGATTTCAAAAAAGATCCTAAGGCTACTGCTACAATATTAAAAGCTCTTAAGCCAAAATCATCTCCAGCAATTCAGACTGCTATTTTATACTGGTTAGGTAAACAAAAGATAACCTCCTCTATTCCTCTTGTTTCAGGATTTTTAAAATCACAAAACAAGGAGGTTCAAAAAGCAGCTGTAACTTCACTAATGGGTATGGGTACAGAAGCAGCAATGCTTCCCCTTGCAGGAATGCTAAAAAGCACAGACGCATCTGCCATCAATTTAGCTAAAGAGGCGTTAAACTCTTATAATGGTGATATGTCGTACACTCTAGCTTCGGTGTTTGACAGCTCGGACAATGCTGGAAAGCTTGCAGCACTTCAGTTAATGTCTAATAGAAAAATGGATAGCCAATACAATTTGGTATATAACCAGATGTTTATTGACAATGACCCAGTAAAAGCAGAGGCAGCAAAAACACTTAAAGATGTAGCATCTACAGACAACCTATCAGATTTATTCAATCTACTTGAGCAAACAGATGCGAAATACATTCCATCTATCCAGACGGCTATCAATACTGTATTGTCAACAATGCCACAAGATGAACAATTAGATTTAGTTACTAAAAA
>JAAYFB010000446.1 GCA_012728465.1 Proteiniphilum sp.
ATAAGTTTTAATTCCTTTCATGATTTGCTTCGTCGCTTACCATGATATAAGAATTTCTCTTATGGTTCAATTATTTTATTGTTGTTGCAATCAATTATGCAATGAGTCAATCTATTTAATATTATGAAGATTAAAGGAAAATCCTTTGATCTTCTTTTTGTGCGCCCGGCATAGCCGATAACTTGGTGGTGAAAGTCCACTATGCGCTTGGTAGTAGGAAGCGTTAGTCAAAAGCAAGGGTGTCCATCGCGAGGTGGAATCTGAAGGAAGCTGGATGTCAGGGCGCCGAGTCCTGGCGGACAAAGTTCTGGGCCGACGAACAGAAATCTCATACAAGGCCGATTGGGACGGACGACTCTGCAAAACAAGAGAAAGTCCAATACTACCCGAATCCCTTTTCGGTAAATGAGGCGGCTATATGGAATGAAGGTTATCGCTCTTACCCGGGGAGGGCTCACAGACGTCAAACAGGGAAACCAAAAGACGGAGTAAAGCTTGTTGTGAGTAGTCAGCAGAGGTCATAGTACCAGAAGGAAATCTCTGGGAAGGACTGAACAATTGTAAGTCTTGAGTAATAACTGAAAGGAGAACGACGTAATGAAAGCAGAATACCGTAAGGGCTGCCTACAAAGGGATAGCGTGGAACGCAAAGAGTATGTAGGAGTGCAGAGCGCCGATGCTCGGGAAGGGAATAAAAGAGACAGTGCAGAGACTTTATTGGATGAGATACTGAGTAGGAGAAATCTTAATCAGGCGTATGATAAAGTTAAAAGTAAGAAAGGCGCGCCTGGTATCGACGGTATGACCGTCGGTGCGGCATTGCCTTGGTTAATGGAACATGGAAAAGAACTCAAACAAAGCATTAGGGATGGTCGTTATAAACCAAATCCTGTACGACAAGTAATGATTCCAAAACCAGATAGAAGTGGAGAGCGTAAGCTCGGAATACCTACGGTCATAGACCGGGTAATCCAACTAGCGATTGCGCAAAAGCTTCAACCTATTTATGAACCCCTATTTGCAGACCAAAGCTACGGCTACCGACCAGGTAGAAATTGCCAGAAAGCAATGAAGAAAGTGAAGGAACACGTAGACCAAGGATATGTGCATGTTGCAGAGATAGACTTATCTAAGTATTTTGACACCATCAATCATGAATTGCTTATGAATATGCTAAGAGAACAAATCCAAGATGTGGAAGTTATCAATCTCATTAAGAAGTATTTGAAAAGTGGAGTCATGGTGAACGGCATAGTCGTAGAAACAGAGGAAGGATCGCCTCAGGGTGGACCCTTATCTCCACTGCTAGCAAATATTTATCTGGATCAATACGACCAAGAAATGAAACGTCGAGGAGTAACCTACGTTCGATACGCAGATGATATTGTGGTTTTAGCCAAAAGCAAACGGGCTGCGGAACGATTGCTAGAGTCTAGCAAGAAATTTCTAGAGGTAAAACTTAAGCTAAAAGTCAATGAGGATAAAAGTAGAGCCATAAGTATCTATTCTCCAAAATTCAAGTTCCTTGGCTATGCCATGGGAAAGAATAAGAATGGAATTCATAT
This sequence comes from Proteiniphilum sp., assembly GCA_012728465.1. Lineage (GTDB taxonomy): Bacteria > Bacteroidota > Bacteroidia > Bacteroidales > Dysgonomonadaceae > Petrimonas. The sequence goes on from JAAYFB010000446.1 coordinate 1,566, forward strand.
TCGGGCACATAAAAGCTCGTTAAAGAAGGCAAAACAAAAGCTGAAAGAAAAGACCAAAAGAAATAGAGGTGTAAACTATAAAGTAGTAATGAAAGAGGTCAAGTCCTATATTATTGGCTGGTTAAATCACTACTACATAGCTTCGATTAAAAGCACATTACAGCAGTGGAATGGGTGGCTTAGACGAAGATTTAGGATGTACATTTGGAAACAATGGAAGAACACTAAAACTAAGGTGCAGAACTTGTGTAAGATGGGAATACCTAAGTGGCAAGCATACCAATGGGGGAATTCCAGGCAAGGATACTGGCGCATCGCTGGTAGCCCTGTTCTAACTCGTTCCATGACAAACGAAAAGCTCGCAAGCTCAGGATATTTCGATATCCTTAAACAATACGAGCGATTAACTAAAAAGCACTCAAACGATTGAACCGCCCCGTACCGAACGGTATGCGGAGGTGGTGTGAGAGGTCGATAGCTGAATTAATCAGTTATCTCCTACTCGATTAA
>JAAYFB010000084.1 GCA_012728465.1 Proteiniphilum sp.
CCAGAACCTCCGCAACAGGCTGAATAGCATTATATAATAAGGAGGGGCCGAAGCCCCTCTTTTTACAATCAAATTGTTTAGGGTACTAATCGATTATAGAGGTTATTAAATCCAATAGGGATGATATTTTTAATTATATATGAATCTCTATAATCGATTAGCGAGTCTCTTGTTATTGCAATATCCATTACTTTCTCTTTTTTTAATATATCAATGATTTCATCGTATTTTAGAAAACTCAATCTATCATCCATATTTATAGCTGTGAATTGATAATTCTCATTTTCACAAACTATTTCTATTGTATATTTTGGAGGGAATAATACCCTGCCGGTGACAACATATTTTTCATTTTCAAAGAGTTTTATAGATACAGTGGATTCAGTAACAATAAAAGCAGCGGTTAATTTACCATTTTTCGTAATATTGTTAGAAAAAGTACCCCTCATAAATTTTATATTTGTCAAATATCGTTCATCTGTCTTTTCTTGAAAAGCATCTATAAAATTATTAATTTTCCAGAACTCGTCATCTTGAGATACTGAAACATTATTTGATGGATTCTTTATGTTATAACTATCATTAATTGTTGAATAACATGAACTTAATAATACTAATATTAAAAATATTAAAAACAATTTTTTCATAAGTAATCTCCCTTCTAATGACATATTGATTTCTATCTGTACAAATTATCTCCACCTTTGTTAAGCCACTGATTAGATGTATCTAGGTTTAATATAATTTTCGCTTTGGGTACAAAAAACCTATCATAGTATAACCTATGACATTCCATAAGGCAAAATTACTTTAATCTAATTCAATAGAATCATTCTTAGGGATATACTCCCTCATTTCCCTCAGTTCTTTCACTGTTTCCTCTTCTGGAGAATACCAGTCAAGAGTTGTGTATCCATCCTTCAGGGTACACCCATCCTTGATTCTGTCAATAATCACCTTTTTGTTAACGCCATAGGCAACAGCGGCATCGGAGATCGATTCGAATACCCAGGTATCCGTTTTCTCGAAAGCGATGACAGGGATACAGTGATGCAAGCCTTCTCGTACCTCATAGATGTAGAATGAATCGCCCATCAAAAGACAGGCGATGGTTGCTCAATACAGTTTTCCGTGGAGATATCCACGATCCTTGTTGTAATTCATCTTTGCCTCAACATGCTTCTGCAGGTCGATGTTTAAGTAACCGCTGGTGACAACGAATACTTTCTTGCTCATGACACAACCTCCTCATCCATAATTCCTTTAAGCAATTCAACAATATACTCATCAATAATCTGTGCCCTCTCAGAAACTTGAGGCTCTGATTCTGACACTGAAGAAATGAGCAACCGGAACAACTTTCTACTATGTCCCAATCTATCAAGAATGGCATCAAGCTTATCTGCTTTTTCTTCTAGCCAGTCTACATATTGCTTTGTAAATATCTCATTATCATCAAAGTCAGTAACCATAGGTTCCCATTTTTTAGAATCATTGTAGTCTTTCATTTGCTTTGTCCAATTCATGCTGTTTCTCCTTTTGCTTTCATGTTCCTATACGATGAAGCTATGATACCAAGATAGAATGTTTCTGGGAGATTCAAGTCAACAGCCATTTGGCCTATAGCAACAGCCATCAAGGAAAGGCTTTTCTCCGCTACGTCAATATTTGTGTTTATATGAATAGTTTCTTCCTCTTCATCTGCAATCACTGCTACGTAGTCATATTCTTCAATAGGTTCAGAGTCTTCATTACCCATCCCCTCCTCTACCTCCATACATTGCTCAAAAGTTTTGGAATAGGGGTATAATAAACCATTATTGACTAATGGCGACAAGATGGCTTTTACATTACATTAGCATGTTGTTTTTATAATCAGGCTTTCCCCCG
>JAAYFB010000447.1 GCA_012728465.1 Proteiniphilum sp.
ACACTTCCTGTACTCAACTGATAGTCATATTTAGCTTCATAGTCAGCTTTCCTATTTTCTTTGAGTGAGGATATGGGAGAGTAGTTCGCCAAGTTAAGCCTTCGTATAGCATTATTAATTTCACGCAACGATGGAAACAATCCCTCACTGTCTATATCACTCTTTATATTTATAGGCTTTAGCCGTGTGGGAAATTCTCCCACATCTGCTGAATCGTAATATTTCCCGATATGCTTGCGTGATCGGGCAATGGTCAGCATATCCAATAATTTGAAATATCTATTGTCAAGTAAATCAAAAAGACTGTTTTTATTACGATTAGAAGATTTGGACCAGTCGGAAAACTGCTTCTGAGCTTGTTTCATCACATTTGAGATACTATCAATACCTTCATCAGCAAACACTTTGTCCTCTCCTTCTGATATAAATAGTATCTGATTTTTCAAATCATTCATTCTGTTGTTAACAGGTGTAGCCGAAAGCATTAATAGTTTTGTTTTAACGCCTTTCTTAATTACTTCATTCATCATTCGGGCATAACGTGTCATTTCTCCTTTAGATGGATAGTTGTTGCGGAAGTTATGTGATTCGTCTATCACAACCAAGTCATAATTAGACCAATTGATGGTAGCCAAATCTATATCTCCTGACATTCCTCTGACACGGGTTAGGTCAGTATGGCTTAGCACATCATAATTAAAGCGATCATTGAGTAAGATGTTTCGCTTGTCATTTTTTGTGTAAACCGTCCAATTATCTCTAAGCTTCTTGGGACAAATTACTAATACTCTATCGTTTCGCAACTCATAATATTTTATTACCGCAAGAGCCTCAAACGTTTTTCCCAATCCCACGCTATCTGCTATAATACAGCCTCCATATCTTTCTATCTTCTCGATAGCGCCCATCACGCCATCCTTTTGAAAATTATAAAGCATTTTCCAAATATCTTTATCTTTAAAACCAGTTTTAGATTTAAAGATATTTTCATTAGAAAAGTCAGCTATTGAATTATGAAACAAATGATGTAGAATGAAATAATACACTTCTTCTGGGCTATAATCCCTATATCCCTTTTTGAGCTCAGTTAATATTATCTCTGTTATATTATTTGTTTTTGAAGAATCTGACCATATATTGTCAAAAAGAGTTTTAAGTTTTGCAACATCATCTTTTCCACGTTGAAGAATATGATGCTGTGGAATATCTGATTTTATAAATCCCAAGGAAATAGAGTTGAAATCATACATACCCTGGTTTATAACGCAACTTTCGTTATTATTCTCAACAAATATCAGTTTAAAACCAAAGCTAAAAGGTGTGCTTAATGCCTTTATTTTACTTTTTTGGAGTATTCTACTGCACTTTTCGGAGGCATATCTTAGTAGAAGTTTTCTTTTAATTTCGCCTTCTTCACTTCCTCCCCACAGACTCTCATTCAATAAAACTGACACACCATTTGGAGATTGAGTAAAGGGGTCGGATAAAAGCAAGACTTTCAGCCCCTCAATATTCTTCAATTCCTCTTTTAACAGATAAAAAGCGTAAATACTAAATATACCGGTACTAACTGACAACGTGCTATTGCTATTAATCCTTTTAGTAATTTCATGACCAACCGTTAAGGCTAGTTTATTTTCTATAATTTCCATAAAAATCCTTAGTGATTACTTTTTTGTTGAATGAAATAGCTCCCTGACATCAACATTCAATACTTCCGCTATCTGAAAGAATACATCAACAGAGGGTTGTGCCTTATTGGAGCACCATCTGGAAACAGTAGCCTCATTTTTATTTATCGCATTGGCAAGCCATCTATTTGTCTTACCTTGTTCAGCTAAAACGACCTTAATTCTGTTGATTGATTTATAATCTGTCATGATATTGACTGTATTCATTAAATATTTGATGTAATTAGTCACAAATATAGCATTTAAGTTTAAACTATGCCATAATTATCATGTTAAAATTGTAATATTAATGTTCTGTAAAACATCGTTATTAATTTAGTGAAGAATGTATCTCCTTCGGTTTACTTAGTATCATTAGGTGGAATGATTATCTAATCTTCCAATTTAATTTAAATAGGGCAATAAAAGACCTTAGTAAATACCTTGATTGTTACGCTTTGCATTATCTCATGATTTCTTTTGTAGATTTTTATATTAAATCTCGGAATCTTGTATCTTTGCGAAAAGCCATACACAAAATTCATTGATTTGCAGACTAAAGAAATGACAGATTGCGAAAAGTGGAAAATGAGATTAGAGAAATTGTTAGCATGACAAGTCAACATACCACAAAACATTCATTCAGTGTTTCAGCAATGTTTGACCATGGCTTGTTCATGGAAACTTTAAGCAAAGTTTTAGGACATAGTAATATAAAGCGACTCATATTTATGCAAAGGTAACGAACAAGAAAGGTAAGCATTGAAACGAACACTTTGGCAAATAAAATTGGTTTTTTTGCTTTTAGAATAATATTGGCGTAAAACTTATAGAATCATTAATATAGGTTGTTTCGATGATGATTTGTTGAACTGGTTCACAGCTTGTCCTTCTCGATAATCTTGACGAAGCTCATTTGAAGTCATTAGAAGAAAATTCAATTAACCAATTAAATAATTCTTGAACAAAAGGGCAAATAATTCAAAAGCAACAACAAGTTACGTTTTTCCAAATCTATCAAAGACGAAATATAATCTAACCATATGACTTAACCGATGAAGAGTTAGATTATAGAATCAACAACGAAATCAACTACAGTGTGGGTAGTCACTTGAATTTTTGGGGGAATAAGGGATTGGGAGAAATTAAAGAATATAATATGTGAAGATTTGGAAAATAATTTAATATCTTTGCATTATTATGGGAGATTTGTACGAAAATAATAACGATAAAGCTATTCTGGATGCTGGTTTAGCCCGATTGGGCTTAGATTCGGAAAAAGACAAACTCCTCTTTTTCGTTGAGGATAAGAACAACTATGCCCATATACCCTCATTGTGGTTTCAATTGGAAAAGGCTGCTTTTTATAAAGCTGATGCTGTGTTTTTCAAAAAGGGTATCCGTAAAGATGAACTTATACCGCAAATATACATCTACGACCACACTCAATTTCCTCTTGCCGACATGTTACATCTGATCGATATACACAAAAATGTATGGACAGGAGGGGAAATACCCATTGTTTGCATATTTTCCAAAACAGAAACTATTATCTTGGATACAACCAAGCCTATTCAAGAAAAAAACGGACGGTTTACGCCGACTTATCTTGTGGAAAACCTGATACAGACTGCAAGCATTTATGAGGAATTTTACAAAAACTTAGCTCAACGTTTGAAGTCGGGCACTTATTGGGATAATCCAGAAGTAGAAGTTGATTTTTATAAAACATCATCGTACAGTCAATTAACAACTCTTTTACGGAAAGTAATTGATAAATTTACAGCAGAATCGGGGCTTGACAAACATAAAGGAATTGTTCAGCAATTAATTATTCAGTGCATTCTTGTCAAATATTTAGAAGAAAGGCGAGATGAGAATAATAACACTGTTTTTCCACCGAGTTTTTTTGAGAGCTATGGAGGCGCTCAACAGTTTAGCG
>JAAYFB010000085.1 GCA_012728465.1 Proteiniphilum sp.
TTTATTACAAACCATTGTGTGGAAGCATAATAAAAACAGTCCACACAATATTAAAACATTTAATTGTAAATGAAAAAGGTCTCTTTTTTAGCAGGATTATTGTTCCTGGGTTTATCAATCAATGCTCACAACGAGCAGCCATCAATCGAACTTCCGATTGATACGGTAAAGAACTTAAAGTTGGAAGAAATTGTTGTTTCGGCAACAAGGGCTGGAAAAAACACACCAGTAGCTTACAGCAACGTTTCGCAATCGCAAATCAAAAAAGAAAATGGTGCACGAAACATTCCCATCATTCTACAAACTATTCCATCGCTAGTATCATTTACCGAAGATGGATTGGGAATTGGCAACACATCGCTACGCATTAGAGGTACGGATGCTACACGTATCAACGTAACCCTGAATGGTATGCCACTTAACAACCCTGAGAGCCAAGAAGTATATTGGGTGAACTTGCCCGACATGGCTTCATCTCTACAAAGCATACAGGTGCAACGAGGCATTGGCACATCTACAAATGGCTCTGCAGCTTTTGGAGCAAGCATTTCGATGAAAACGATGAGCTCAAAATCAAATCCATACGCCGAAGCATCTACTGCCATAGGTAGCTACAATACGTTTTCGTCATCAATTGCTGCAGGTACAGGTATATTAGATAATGGCTTATCACTAGACGCAAGATATTCTAAAAACTTGGGTGATGGATATATCAGAAATGGAAAAATAAATCACGACAATCTGTATCTATCATTATCTCACAATACTGACAAGCAAATACTAAAGCTAAGCTATATTAGAGGTGAACAGCGTACTGGCATCACTTGGGAGGGGGTTAGTGCCGATGATATCGAAAAATATGGTCGCAAGTATAACCCTGCTGGCAAATATAAAGACGATGCTGGAAATACTCTTTATTATGATAATGAAACTGACAATTATCTATCAAACATACTTCAGCTAACGCTTACAAGAGAGCTTACTGAAAATTGGTACTTGAATGGTGGGCTTAGCTACAACAATGGATATGGCTATTACGAAAATTACAGATACAACCGCAAGTATTCAGACTTTGGACTACAACCACAAACTATTGATGGTGAAACATTCAATAGAACTGACTTTATTAGAAAAAAGATGATGAGTAACGACTTCTATGTTGCCAACCTATCATTCAACTATAAGAAAGATGCTACAAATCTAACTTTTGGTGGTATGTATAGCTTGTATGATGGCGAACATTTCGGTCGCTTACCTTGGATAAAGCATAACAATGATATTCCCGAAAACTTTGAGTGGTATCGCAACAATGGTACAAAAGGTGAGGTTAGCATATTCACTAAGTTAGAATATCAGCTCAACGAAAAACTATCTCTATTTGGAGATATTCAGTACAGACACATTTATTACAATATGACGGGCGAAGATGATGATATGGTGACTATGGATGGTAGATACAAATATGATTTTGTGAATCCTAAGGCAGGTGTGTTTTACAACATTAATGATAATAACAACATATATGCTTCAGTGGCATTTGCACAGCGCGAACCATTGCGTAGCGACCTAAAGGATGGAGCTAAGGGGACTGATGCCAATCCCATTAAACCCGAAAGCATGATTGACTATGAGGTTGGATACAGATATATTAGCAACAACGGAACTACATTGGGTGCAAACCTATACTTCATGGACTACCATAATCAAATGGTGCAAACGGGCAAACTTACAGATATTGGCTATAAACTTATGGAGAATGTTAAAGACAGCTATCGTGCAGGTATAGAGATTGAGGCTGCTGTGCCAATCATTCAAAATAAGCTACGCATGGATGCGAACATTACTCTTAGCCAAAATAAAATTAAAGACTACACTACCTATTATGATGTATTTGATAATTTGGATGACTATAATTGGTTGGCTCAAGAGGAAACTAATATTGGTACAACTCAAATTTCATTCTCGCCCGATATTGTAGGTATGGCTAGCATCACTTATCAACCAATTCGCCCATTAATGTTTAACTTGATGGGGAAATATGTAGGCAAACAATACTTAGACAACACTCAAAATGATGATAAGTCATTGCCATCATATTTCACATCCAATTTATCAGCTGGATACACGTTTGAAAATACTCAGCTTGGCACAATATCAATACAAGCATTTGTAAATAACCTATTCAACAGCAAGTATAGTGCAAATGGATGGGCCTCAACAGAGATTTTTGAAAAGGAGGGTCCCTATAATTGGGTAGGATATTACCCACAGGCTACAAGAAACTTTATGGTTAAGCTTACCGTAGCATTTTAGATAAAACAACATTTTAATATACACAGAAAAGGTGTGCAAATATCGTAATGATAGATGCACACCTTTGTTTTTTGATAATGTGGGTGTTATTATCCTTGGAAGTCCATTTTGCGATGCGTGCCATCACAATATGGCTTTCTTGAAGAATGACCACATCTGCACAAAAATGTAGTTTTCTCTTTAGTTTCTACTGTTCCGTCAGGAAGTTCAACTTCTAACATACCCTCCACTTTTAGTGGACCGTTAGGGATAACTTGTACTTTCAATAATGAATCCATAATACTAATATATTTAGATGTTAATAACTTTATTCTTGGGTGTAGTAGCCACAAACTCTTTCAAGTAGAATGGCTCAAAATATGCTACGTCAACAAAATCTTTTGCTTCAAA
>JAAYFB010000448.1 GCA_012728465.1 Proteiniphilum sp.
CTAATTATTGGCATTATTAATGTTCTTCATGATTGGTAGTTTAATATACGGCTATGCTTGTATATTAACACTTTGCGAGTGCGACATTAAAAATATAGCACATCATAAGTCAAATAGAGCAAATCCAGCTAACGCACTACTGCTATTTTTGTAACATAAATAACATTTAATAAAAATATGAGAATTGTATTATTAACTCTAGTATTAGTTTTTTCTATTACCAGTTGCTCAAACAATAAGCAGGGTATTGATAAAAAACATGTGTCTGAAGTTGCTAATAGAGTAGCCGACTGGCAAGTTGCTAACTTTACTTATCGAGAGTCTGGAAATTTACATGATTATGGCATTGATGCATGGACAAATGGTGTATTCTATCTTGGACTTGCTCAATGGGCTGATAAATCAAAAAAGAAGGAGGAGTACTTTAGTTGGTTATACGATAGTATTGGGCAAAAAAATAATTGGAGCATACCTGCCAATTTTGTAAACTATGAACCTATAGGCATATATCATGCTGATGAACTTTGCGTTGCACAATCATATATTGAGATGTATAATAAATATGGTGAAGCCAAGATGATAGATGCTACAAAGGAGCGTCTTGATTCAATAATGCTTTATCCAGGTAATGAAAGTATGTCGCATCGAAACAAACAATCTTGGTCGTGGTGCGATGCCTTATTTATGGCACCTCCTGTTTATTTGGGAATAGCACAAATTGTGAAAGATAACTCATATATAGATTTTATGCACAATAAATTTATGGATACTTATACACATCTTTATGATGAGAAAGAGGAGTTATTTTATCGTGATGATCGATTTTTAGAGCAAAGAGAGATAAATGGACATAAAATATTTTGGGGTAGGGGAAACGGCTGGGTAGTTGCAGGTTTAGCCAATATATTAAAACTTATGCCTGAGGATGATTCACGTAGAGAATTTTATGTAAAATTATTCACAGACATGTCGTCAAGATTGTCTCTACTTCAGCATGAAGATGGTTTTTGGCATGCTAGTCTGTTAGATCCAGATAGCTACCCCTCACCCGAGACAAGTGCAACCGCCCTTATCACATATGCACTGGCTTATGGTATCAATAGTGGTATTCTCGACAAAGAGCAATTTTATGAACCAATGTATAAGGCATGGACATCTTTGCTATCGGCAGTAGATGAAAGTGGAAAACTAGGGTGGGTACAACCCATTGGTGCTGATCCTAAATCAGTAACAGCAGACATGACTTCGGTATATGGTCCAGGTGCATTCTTGATGGTGGCATCGGAAATTTATGAAATGAAATAAACTAACTAAATATGTTCAATAAATTATTTTCAATTATTTTTTCATTATTTTTTCTATCATTGTCAGTATTTTCAAATGGTAGAGAAGTAACTAACTTTAATGCTGGGTGGCAATTTAAAAAAGGACCATTCAGTAAGCCAGCATCTCTTTTTAGTCAATACCTTATTGGTGGCAAATGGCAAGATGTTACTATTCCACATACGTGGAATGCACAGGATATGCAACGCGAAATGGCTAATGCTACTGCCTTTAGAAACCCTCAAGAAAGATTTTACACGGGTGAGGCTCTATATAAAAAAATATATACTCCTGATATTTCACTTCAAAATAAACGAGTATTTATAAAATTCGAAGGTGTTGGCACTGTTGCCGAAGTGTATGTAAACAATCAGTTTGCTGGACGTCACAAAGGTGGATACTCTGCATTTACTTTTGAGATTAGTCGCCTTTTAAAGTTTGGCGAAGATAATGAGATTATTGTAAAAGCAGATAATGCTGCACGACCAGACGTGATACCTGTAAATAATGTGCTTTTTGGAGTATATGGAGGTATTTATAGAGACATTCAGTTGATTGTGACTGATAAAGTAAATATTGCAGTGACCGATTATGCTTCGCCTGGAATATATATTCGTCAAAGTAATGTGAGTAATAAATCTGCTGAAGCATCAATTAAAGTAAAGGTTGAGAATAAAAATGGTGAACCACAAGATATCTCAATTAAATATTCTATTTACAATGCTGATAATAAACTGGTAGTTCAAAAGAATCAGGATGTAAATGTTCACCATCAAGGACGACAGGAGTTTGCCGAAACCATTACTGTTAAAAAACCACACTTGTGGCAAGGTATTGATGATCCTTATCTTTACAAAGTGGTAGTAGAACTTGTTTCAAATGGAAAGAAGATAGATGAAGTTGTTCAACCATTAGGATTTCGTCATTTTGAATTTAAGCCAAATGATGGGATGTATCTTAATGGTAAGAAATATCCGATGTATGGAGTTTGTCGCCATCAAGACTGGTGGGAAAAGGGAAGTGCATTAACACAAGCAGAACATGATGCGGATATAGAATTTATTAAAGAAATAGGAGCAACCACAATAAGATTAGCACACTATCAGCAGGCTGAATATTTTTATTCAAAATGTGATAGTTTAGGATTATTGGTTTGGGCAGAAATTCCATTTGTCAATCAAGTTACGACATACGAAACTGAAAATGCTGTTCAGCAAATGACTGAACTTATTCGTCAAAACTTCAACCATCCATCTATTTACACTTGGGGACTGCATAATGAGGTTTATGCACCATTTGAACAGACTATTCCCTTAACTACTCAACTACATGATCTATCTAAAAGCGAAGACCCAGATAGATATACAGTAGCCGTGAGTGGATATAATACAATTGATGCAACTGCAAATAACAATGCTGACATTCAAGGCATAAATCATTATTTTGGTTGGTATGGAGGTAAGATTGGTGATATTGAAAACTGGGTAAAGAAAGCTGAGAAAGAGTTTCCTAATAACATGGTAATATTTTCGGAGTATGGTGGCGAAGCTAATATTAATCAACAAAAAGAAGAAGTAGGTGATGTTGGTGACTGCTGTGGCTTTGATAAAAAATATTATGAGACGTGGGGAACCAAATTTCACGAAGTACAATGGGGAGTTATTTCAAAGCATCCATATTTATTAGCCTCTTACATATGGAATATGTTTGACTTTGGAACGCCAATGTCGGCACAGGGTGGGGTACACTCTAGAAATATGAAAGGTTTAGTGACATTCGATCGTAAAACTAAGAAAGATGGCTTCTACTGGTACAAAGCAAATTGGAGTAAAGAACCAGTTTTGTATATGACTCAACGTAGAGCTGTGGAACGAGAAAATGAATATACATCAGTTACAGTTTATTCAAACATAGGTGCACCTAAGCTAGTAGTTAATGGCAAGGAGATAACAGATTATTCGATTGGAACCACAGAAGTTCACTATATATTTAATGTAGTGCAATTAAAGGAGGGTGAAAACACTCTAGAAGTGACAGCTTCTAAAGATGGTAAAGAATATAACGATAAAATTGTTTGGAACTATTCTCCAGATAATAAAAAAGATGTTGATAATACTAAACCCGAGGAGCGTAAGGGAATGCACATAGGATTATAGAAACAATTATTTACAATATATCTAAAACAAAAATCAAATGAGGAATTATTTATTAATGATAGTAGCAGCTTTTTTTGTGTTGCTACCAATTGACTCTGTTGCACAAAAGCAGAGAGAATCAATAGCATTGAAGCATGGTGCACACAGGATAGGAAAGAGAACAGATGCTGAAATGCAACGTTGGCGCGAACATGGCTTAGGGCAGTTTATTCATTGGGGTGTTTACTCAATACCTGGTGGAGAGTGGAATGGCAAAAAGACTCAATATGCAGCAGAGTGGTTCAGATCGTCAGGATTGATCACAAGAGATGAGTATGATAATTTGTATAAACAGTTTAACCCTACCAAGTTTAATGCTAAGCAATGGGCTAAACAGGCTAAAGATATGGGAGCTAAATATCTAATATTTACTACCAAACATCATGACGGATTTTGTATGTGGCCTAGTAAATATACAGACTATACAATTGCAAATACACCATACAAAAAAGATATAGTAAAGGAGATAGTAGATGCTTACACCGCAGAAGGCATAGATGTGCATCTATATTTCTCAATCATCGATTGGAGTCACCATGGATATCAAGGAGGAACAGCAAAAGATGAGTTTTTAAAGAACAAAGAATGGCACAATTACAATCCATTTAAAACAGATGCTGACAAGGAGAGATACCAGGACTTTAAAGAGTTTACAAGAAATCAATTAATTGAATTATTGACAGATTATCCTACTATTAAAGGATTATGGTTTGATGGTTCGTGGGATGGAGCTTGGATGAAAGAGTCCGAGTGGGTGGACAACCTAGGCAATGAGCTTCGCGAGATGCATCCAGGCTTAATTATAGGAAGTCGTTTCAGAGCAGATGAGTTTGGAAATAGGCATATAGATGCAAATGGAGATTTGATTGATGATTATGACCAAAGATTTGAACGTAATCTTCCCAATTCACTTGAAGAGGTTGGAGGTAATGATTGGGATTGTGTAATGACTATTCCTGAAAATCAGTGGGGTTATCATCGTGACTGGTCACTGTCGTATGTAAAGACGCCTTATGACCTTGTTGACATGATTGTAAAAGCAAATTCATTGAATGGCAATTTGGTTATCAATTTTGGACCTGATGGTGAGGGTAACATTAGAATTGAAGAGACTGAAATTGCAAAAGCTGTTGGCGATTGGATGAAGGTAAATGGCGAAGCAATATATGGAACACATAACTCAAAACTTGAAAAACAAAATTGGGGATACATCACTGAGCGAGATGATAACATCTATCTCACTGTTATGAGTAATCCTATGAACAACTTGGTAAGAGTGAAGCTGCCAAAAGCTAAAAACAGCAAAGATGATGTTACTGTAATTTCTGAAGCTACCTTTATTCAAGATGGAAAACCTGCACAGATAAAAGCAGGAATCAGAGATAAATTTGGCTTTGATTACTATGATATTGTTATTCCTGAAAAA
>JAAYFB010000449.1 GCA_012728465.1 Proteiniphilum sp.
AAATTATTATTTTACTTATCGCAAATTGATAAGTTGATAGTAGCAAAAAATAGTCATATGGAATTTGCGAGTATAGTAGAGAATAGGATTGAAATTGAAGATAACCCTAAAAAGGTATTTAATGCACTAGTCTGCTTCAAAAAAGAGGTAACTGGAAAAGCTCTAAGCGAAATCACAAGTCTTATGAGCTGCGGAAAACAAAAAAAATCATCAATTACACTTCTAAACTTAATTAGCGAAGAGCAAGCAAATAGTATTGAGGACGAAAACATATATAAGTCAAAATTGTTATCACATATAATTAATGAAAACATCTCCGATAAAACTACTGTCAGAACATTCGTCAAAGAATCTAATAATATAGTTGACGATATTATAAAAACGGCAGAAGAACAGAATTGCGATATAATAATGACAGGGATAGATGAATTTAACCCCCTGCAGTGGAACAAGTATTTACAACTTAAGGAAAACAGCTTTGCTAGCGAAGAGGACTATATACGAGAACTTGGAAAAGAGCAAGCTAGCAAGCTAAGGGTACTTATAACAATACTAAACAAGACTGAGAAAGCTTTAGGTATTTTAGTTGGAGCGAGTTATAATAAACTTGATAATATTTTTGCACCAATTTTAAAAGAAGAGGATGTACTAACTTTTTCATATCTGAACCAGATTGCAAAAAGCGAGAATGTTACAATCACCGTATGGGATGCAATTGGAATTCTTGAAAGCAATAATAAAATTCAAAAGATATTCTCAACAATGACCAAAAAGGCAGAAGGGGATATTAAGCTCTGGGACAACAACAAAAAAATATCTATTGATTTCATGAAAGATCAAGACTTAATGATTATCGGTCGTTCAGGATGGGAAAGGCTTGTATGCACTCCTCTTTGCTGGATACAAAATGACATGCCTTCTACCTTAATTATTAAAGACAAAAAGACATGAATTTAACAAAAGCGGTTAATACTCATAATAAAATAATCTCTTTAATTGAGACAAGAGAGATAAAGAATGCATTAGATGCAATAGCGAACATGGCAGAAGAGTTACAAGAGTGGTCTATCATTGAAAAGATAAACAGTCTTGAAACTAACTATAAGTACATGATCCACTATTTTGTAGAGGGACAAAGTGATCCTCAGCAAGAAAGTGTGTATAATCACATGATAAGAGATTTATACACTATATCTGACGATATGATTATGCTACTTCAATTAAAAGAAAGCTCGAACGTTTTATTTGAAAAAAGTAGAGTTAGTAATCTTCATAAGCCTATGTCTATTAAAGAGTTTGAGAGTATTTTTATTAGCATCAAAGATAGATTATCTATTACAGACCTCGTACCTGAGGGCGAGGATAAAGATAATAGACTGAAACGGAGCAGACATGAAATAGAAGAAGCATCAAAAAATATATTCGATTATATTTTCATATCACCACGTGCTACTGATGAATCTGCTGAAAAATACAGCCAATTATTATCATCAGATTATATTCCAATCACTACTAAATGTATGATTGTTTCAGCAATCACATTAAATGTTCTGCAACAGTATGATAAGAGAAAGATTGAGGTTATTTTGGATGCTTGCAATCATGAAGAGTCCGAAATCGCAGTACGAGCAACTATAGGATTAGTTGCAATATTAAGGCAATATAAGAACAGATGGAAATATTATCCTAACCTAGTTAGCAGACTAGCTCTTATGTCGGACAATAAGATATTTGTGAAAAGACTAATGAGTGCCATACTGCAATTCATTCAAGCCCACGAAACTGAGAAAATAACAAAAAAGCTCACAGAAGAGATTTTGCCCGAAATGATGAAACTTAGTCCAATGATTGGGAACAAAATAAACTTAGAGGAATGGATGGGTGAATCGGGACTAGATGATAAGAATCCTGAATGGCAAAACATAATTCAAGATACTGGGCTTGAGAACAAACTAAAAGAGTTTTCAGAAATGCAACTTGGTGGTGCCGATGTATTCCATTCTACATTCTCTAACCTAAAAAACTATCCTTTCTTTAGCGAACTAAGCAACTGGTTTATGCCTTTCGACAAAAATCATAGCTCACTACAAACTATGTTTAGCGATAAATCTGAAGGCGAAGACCTACTTTCGGCAATGCTTAGCACATCTATGATGTGCAATTCTGATAAGTACTCACTATGTTTTAGCATAATGCAAATGCCAGAACAATATCGCAAGATGATGATTTCGCAAATGGGTGCAGAAGGAGATGAACTAAAGAAAATGACTGAAGAGGAGTTTAATGTAAATCCCAACAAAAAGGAAGATAGTATATTTAAACAATATGTACAGGACTTATATCGCTTCTATAAAGTATATCATCGTAAAGGTGATTTCAAGGATATCTTTGCACACAACCTTGACTTTCATAAAATAAATCCTATATATGATATAATAATTATTCCTGACAATTTACAGAAAATAGCTTCACATTACTTTGAGAAAAACAACTTTGATGTTGCTCTTGAAGCATATCTTATGTTGTCTGAAATAGAACACCCTACGAGCGAGACATGGCAAAAAATTGGATATTGTTGTCAAATAAATGGAGATATACATGGAGCTTTAAAGTACTATAAAAAAGCAGAACTAATTGATGACAACAATAGCTGGCTAATCCGTAGAATTGGAGCTTGCAGCAGAATGATAAAAGAACCAGAAAGTGCTCTTCAATATTATAAAAGATTAGAACAAATTCATCCCGACGATTTGGGTGTTCAATTAAATATTGGTCATTGCTTCCTTGAACTAAAACAATATGAAGAGGCACTGAACTACTATTTCAAAGTTGATTTTTTAAGTAACGACAACACTCGTGCTTGGAGATCAATAGCGTGGTGCTCATTTTTATCTAAAAAATATGATACAGCACAAAAATACTATTCTCTCATTATTGCAAATAAACCAAATGTGAATGATTATCTAAATGCAGGACATGTGGAGTTGTGTATAGGAAACACAAAAAGTGCATTAGATAACTATAACCAAGCAGTTAGTATGCTGGGAAGCTTTGACAAATTCAAGAATAAGTTTGACGAAGATCTAATAGAGCTAATTAACGCAGGCATGAATTTAGATAAATTACCCCTGATATTAGACAAAGTGAGGTACGACAACCAATAGTTCAAAACCCATAGTTGCATCTTGTTTATAAACAAATATAGATTCTATACGTTCACTAATACGTAATAGAAAAAACTATGGTTTATAATGAAACAAGACATATTAAATAAGCAAGATGTTAAACTATTGGTTGATACATTTTATGGGAAAGTGATGACAAACAATGTCATTGGATTTATTTTCAGTGATATCGTGGGTGTTGACTGGGCAAAACACTTGCCTAAGATGTACAACTTTTGGAGTTCTCTGCTGTTTGGCGAAAGAGACTATTCGGGCAACCCTATGCGAATACACGTTGCATTAAGCAAAATGACTAAGATGGGAGAGCAGCAATTCAATGAGTGGCTTAATCTCTTTAATGAAACTGTAGATGAACTATTTATAGGAGAAAAAGCCACCGAAGCCAAAACAAGAGCGGCAAAAATAGCATCACTGATGCAAACAAAAATTAGGATGAGTTCGCAATCATCACTTTTATTCAAACCAAACAACAATTAACTATAAAAGAATAAGCTTTTGAGCTTTGAGGGCTACTCATTCTTTTAATTACCCAATGAAAAGATTAATAATACTACGTCATGCAAAGGCGTCATGGGACGATCATAATCTAAATGACTTCAACCGACACCTTAGCAAAAGAGGGGAACTAAACTCAGTGCTTATGGGTAAGTTTATAAATTCAAAACAGGGCAAACCTGACTTGATTATTACTTCTTCGGCTACTAGAGCATACGCCACTGCCAAAATTATAGCTGAGCAGGTTGGTTATACAATAGATGAAATAATAACCAACCAAGAACTATACCTAGCATGGATAAACGATTTACTAAAAACAATAGCCAAATTACCTCATCATATTCAGACTTGCTTAATGGTTGGGCATAACCCAGGTCTTACTGACTTAATAAACTATTTTGGTGTTAGGCTAGATTATCTTCCTACAGCTTCTGCAGTGTGTTTTGAGTTTGATACAAGTGAGTGGAGCAAAATATCAAAAGAGAACTCAAATCTAGAATGGTATCAGTTTGCTAAAGACTTATAAATACACACTACATGCCTGGTAAAAATAAACCTATATCACTTACAGGCATATTATAGTGATTTGCGACATACAAATTTACCATCTTGCCCGAGTACATATAGAAGCCAGATGAAAAGCCTCTATCAAAACGTGCACACTGTCCTACCCCACCGCATTCGGATATAGCAGAGAACATTGCAATAAAAATATTACTTAGGGCAATTGTTGCAGTGCGTGCAACACGCGAGCTAACACTCAACTCACAGAAGTGAAGCACACCAAACTTCTCAAATATCTCTGGGTGGTTGGGAAGACATGCCTCCATTGTAGTTTCAAAGCATCCCCCTTGAGACATTCGGAGATCTATAATTATTGCACCTTTCTTCATCTCGCTTATTAAGTCAGATGATATTCGATAGAAATGTGTTTTATTTACATATTGCATAGCACCAATTGCTACATCGGCCGATCTAAACACATTACGAAGAACATTCGGTTGTAACACAGAAGTAAATACTCTATATCCAAGCTCTTTGTGTATTTTGCGGAGTTTATTAATATCATTATCAAATATCTTTACAGAGGCTCCCATTGCAAGTGCAGTACGAGCTGCAACCAACCCTGCCACACCAGCACCTATAATTACTAACTCTGTAGGAGATACTCCCGCGACCCCTCCTAGCAATATACCTTTGCCTCCATGTTTGTTACTCAACAATTCAGACGCAATGGATATTGAACATGCTCCCTCAATCTCGCTAATTGCTGTAACAAAAGGTGAAGTCTCACTGTCATCATACAATAGCTCATATGCAAGAGCATTAATTCTTTTTTCTGCCATCAATATTAAAGTAGCAGATGACAGCAATTGAAATTGAAGAAACGAGAATATATTGCTTCGAGGCTTCATTAAAATAACCTCCTCTAAAGTAGGTGATGATATTTTAAGAATAACATCTGCCCTAAAAACCTCTGCCTTATCCACAATCTCAGCACCTGAGTCGGAATAATATCGATCAGAATAATTTATAGTCTGTCCAGCACCCGATTCAACTAATACTCTATATCCCATCTCGACCAACAACACTGTAGTTTCGGGAGTTATTGCAAGTTTCTTCTCCGTTGTTTGGTTCTCTTTAGGAATTCCGATTGTTAGTGAAACGTTTTTTCTTTCTACTTTCATCAATAATTCCCTAACAAAAAACTGAGTCCCTTTTAATTCATCATAAATCATTGCTCCATTTTTTTATCTCTTCCACCATTTTATCCACTGTTATATATATATCATCTTTAGATACCAAATGTTCAGTATAAAATGATATTTTTGCCAAATTATAGTACTCTTCTCGTTTTGAAAGATGCTCACTGATAAAAGGAACTAACTCTTCGTCACTCTTTGACGCTACAATAGGACGAATTGTTTTTGATGCACGCAATCGTGAGGCAAGCTCGTCAGGTGATGCTTTGATATATACAGTCAGTCCAGTATCGTTCATCAATTGCATGTTGTCATTAAAGCATGGGGCTCCACCGCCAGTAGATATAACTACATTCTCAATGTCTGACACTTCTCGCAAAACAGTTTGTTCAATCGTCCTAAAACCACTCTCGCCGTGTTCTGCAAAAATCTCAGGAACAGTCATATGATACTTGCCTTCAATAAATTTATCTAGATCTATAAATCCAAGATTCATCACATTAGCCATGCGCTTCCCGAGAGTAGTTTTTCCTGCTCCCATGTAGCCTATCAAATATATTCTAGTCATTTTAATATTTATTCCTCTTTTATAGTTATGCAAGCAACATAATTTATTTTAACCATAACACAACGCTACATTAATGGAGCAAATAGACGCATAAATGATTCCATAAACTTTTGTCGTTTAGGTCTTTTCATCCAATTTCTAAGTGATACTATTTGAGACTTGTGTTGGTCTTGTACAAATATTTGCAAAGCCTTTTCTGCTACACCCTCATCATATATAAAGGCCTCCACCTCAAAGTTATGCTCAAAGCTTCTGAAGTCAAAATTTACAGAACCGATTAATGTTAATGAGTTATCAAATACCATCAGCTTAGAGTGCAAAAATCCATCCTCGTACATATATACTTTTACTCCACTTTTAAGTATCTGCTTAATAAAAGACTGCGAAGCAAGTTGAACAAGTGGGACATCCGACTTAGCTGACACCATTATTCGTACATCTAGCCCCCTCTTAGCTGCTGCTTGCAATGCTTGCGACATAGAGTCGGGAGGAATAAAATATGGTGTTTGTATAAATATACTTTTTTTAGCATCATAAATGGCCTGCAACATACCTAGAGACATCTCATCGTCATTACTTAATGGTCCACTATTAACTATTTGCATAGATACATCTCCAAAAATTGGCAATTCTGGAAAGTAATTACGAGAAGTAATAAGAGTCTGGGTAACAAAAAACCAATCAATTAAAAATACAGATTGTAATCCCTGCACCGACTTTCCCTCAATACGCACGTGGGTGTCTCGCCATTGTCCCCATTCAAATCCTTTAACATACCTGTCAGCTATATTTATCCCACCCATATATCCTACCTTGCCATCGATTACAACAATCTTACGATGATTTCGATAATTTAGACGCGAAGTAAATTTAGGAAGTGCCAGTTTCAAAAATGGCTCTGATTCGATGCCTGCCTTACGCATATCTTCCCAAAATGATTTCTTGGTTTTTCTAGACCCAAAACCATCATATATCAAACGCACTTCGACACCCTCAAGAGATTTTTTTATTAGTGCATCCTTTATCTTATTGCCCATCTCGTCATCCATAAATACATAATACACAATGTGAATATGGTGTTTTGCATTCTCGATATCTTTTAGAAGAACGAAGTATTTGTCGCTTGCATTGGTAAAGAACTCAACACTATTGCCACCTAGCAAAGGAGTATTATCAACATTTTTCAATAATTTGATTAGGTTATAATGCTCTTCTGGATACACAAAAGTTTCTAAAGCTCCTATTTCATCTAGCGGGCGTCGCTTTAGCTTATTGTACATTCGTTTTGAAATAACTTGCTTTTTGGTGAAATCTTGCCCAAAAGTAAGGTACCATATCAACCCAATAAATGGGAGAAATATAAGAACCATTACCCAAGAAAGCGTTTTTAGTGGATTCTTATTTTCAGAAATAACCACAATAATCACACTTACTATAGTAAGAGCATAAATAATTTCCAGAACAAGAATCAAAACATTACTCATCTTTACAATATAAGGTTTATAATTCAGCGATATTTATCTGGTCCTATATCTTCAATTATATTCAAATACGATTTATAGCGACTTTGACTAATATAATGCTTTTCGACTGCATCAATTACAGCACAATCGGGCTCGTTAATGTGCATGCAGCTATTAAATCTACATTTTGCCGAAAATTTAAAAATCTCGCGGAAATAATGAGACACCTCAGATACCTCCATATCAATGGTGCCAAATCCTTTAATCCCTGGTGTATCTATAACAAATCCACCTCCATCGAGCTCTATCATCTCGGAGAAAGTAGTGGTATGCATGCCCATATTATGAACATTAGATATTTCTCCCACTTTCAGTGCCATTTCAGATTGTAGCTCATTAATAATGCTAGATTTGCCCACACCAGAATGACCTGCTAGCAATGTAGTTTTATTGGCCACAAGCTCTTTTATTTCAGCTATCCCCTCACCTGTTACTACTGATGACCTTAAGCACTGATATCCGATAATGGAATATAGATTCATGAGAGCATCTACATATTCTAAATCTATTTCATCAAATATATCTATTTTATTAAATACTAGACAAACAGGCACATTGTATGCCTCGGCTGTTGCAAGAAATCGGTCAATAAAAACAGTTGTGGTTTCGGGTGAACTCACCGTGATGCACAGTAGTGTCAAATCTATATTGGCAGCAAGAATGTGCGAATGCTTTGATAGCTTTGAAGCCTTACGAACAATATAATTTTTGCGCTCATCAATTTTGACGATATAGGCCATGCCTTCCCCTATCTGCTGCTCGATGTGCACCCTATCACCTACAACTACTGGGCTCGTACTTCTGATACCCTTAAGTCGAAAATGACCCTTTGCGGTACAATTTATATCGTTTCCATCTTCTGTGCGAACTAGATAAAGGTTGCCTGTATTTTTGATAACGATACCTCGACTATTTTGAACACCCGAAACGGTGTTGCAACTGGCTAACTGCCTGCTACTGTCACCGTTTCCATTGTTCTTTAAATCAGGATTATGGTCTTTAGCCATATTATACTGTTAGTATTTCTTTCTCTTTTTCAACAAACTTATCATCGATTAGTTTGATATATTTATCGTGAATCTTCTGAATGCTTGCTTCTGCATCCTTACCTGCATCCTCAGGTAAGCCATCTTTTACGGCCTTTTTAATTCCATCAATGGCATCACGACGAGCATTGCGAACACTAATTTTAGCATCTTCCGTCTCTTGTCTGGTTTGTTTCACCAAATTCTTTCGACGCTCTTCGGTAAGAGGTGGAATGCCTAAGCGAATAACCTCGCCATTATTTTCAGGCATAATACCAACATCCGAATCTATGATTGCCTTCTCAATAACCTTAAGCATGTTTTTTTCCCAAGGCTGAATGACTATACTTTTAGCATCAGGTGTAGTAACTGATGATACATTGGTGAGCGGAACATTATCCCCATAATACTCAACCCAAATACCATCAAGAATACGTGGGTTAGATCGTCCTGCACGAATGCGACCAAATGTTTCTTCTAAAAAATCTAGTGTTGATGCCATTTTTTGTTCAGCATCTTTTTTAATAGTTGTAATATCCATATCCATTATATTATCTGTTATTTTGAACAAAAATAATGAAATATTTTTGATTTTCTAGCTTTATGCGCTCTTTAATATTAAGATGCAAGTTCTATTTCACTATTATTATGGCAGTTACAATAAAGGAGTAGTAAGATAACTACACGTGAACTAACGTTCCTATATTCTCTCCACTAATTAGCTTTTTCAGATTGCCATAGGTATCCATATCAAATACCACAATAGGCAAATTATTCTCTTTGCACATAGTAGTAGCTGTTAGATCCATCACTTTAAGTCCTCTATTATATACCTCATCGAATGATATTTCATCAAACTTAGTAGCCGTCGGGTCTTTCTCGGGGTCGGCCGTATAAACTCCATCTACACGAGTACCCTTAAACATAGCGTCAGCCTCAATTTCAATGCCTCTTAATGCAGAAGCGGTGTCGGTAGTGAAGAATGGATTTCCCGTTCCACCTGCAATAATAGCCACTTCGCCACGCTCCATAGCATCAATGGCGCTCCACTTACTATAAAGCTCACCTATTGGTTCCATACGGATTGAGGTGAATACGTGATTTTTTTGACCTATTGCCGACAATGCCGAGCTAAGTGCAAGGCTGTTGATAACAGTAGCAAGCATACCCATCTGATCACCTTTAACTCTATCAAATCCTTTATCGGCTCCACTCAAGCCACGAAAAATATTACCACCACCTATCACAATGCCTATTTGCAAACCCGACTCGGCAGCTTCCTTTATTTGAGTTGCATACTCACTGAGGCGAGTCTCATCAATACCAGCCTGTTTGTTTCCCATTAGCGACTCACCGCTAAGCTTTAGTAAAATTCTTTTGAATTGCATTATATGTTGTTTTATTATTATTTCTTCCTAATTTATAAATCTTACCTCCTTAAAAGCATAAATTCTATCTTCACCCTCTCCTTGCGCACGCAATACTAAATGACCAGACTTTTTCACTTCAATTATCTTCGCTTCAAACTGTCCGTATTCATCTTCATAAGTATAGCATATGCCATCACCATATCGATATAATAGTTTCATATATGCGTTTTCTATTACTTCCCAATTTCCAGTGCAAAGGACTTCGTATTGCTTCGAAAACTCATCCATAAATTGACTCAAAATATCATCTAAATCATATTTGTGGCCCGTTATCATTTGTAGTGAAATAGGATTGACTAGAAAATTAGGAAAGGTATTTTGATTGATGTTTAAACCTATGCCAATTATTGATCTTTCAATATGATGTCCCAACAAACTATTCTCTATCAAGATTCCAGCAATTTTATTATCTTTCCAATAAATGTCGTTAGGCCATTTTATCTTTATATCACACACATACTTACTCAATACATTTGCCAAAGCTACAGATACTACTTGCGAAATGACAAACTGCTCGTTTGCCTTTATCGTGTGAGGATATATGAGCATGCTAAATAAAAGGTTCTCACCTCTATTTGATATCCAGCTATTACCCATTTGTCCACGCCCTTTGGTTTGGAAATTTGTAGATACTACCGTAAACTCACCAATGCTACTTTCTGCTAATATATTTTTCAAATATGTGTTGGTGGATTCAGTTTCCTCCAACTTAATTATCTGACAACTTTGATTCATTATATTCTTTCTGTTTTGATTTTGGCAACTTTTTCAATACCTCATCAACCGAATGATTTATCCACCTTTTAATATCGTCCACACTCATTTCACCTGTGATGCGTATTGTATTCCAGTACTTTTTATTCATATGGTAAGCACCTTCTACACACATATACTGTTCTCTCAATGATTGTGCCAACTCCGGATCACACTTTAAAGATATACTCAACTGATCGGCGTCTAATGGAATAAGAGCAAACATCTTGCCACACACTTTCATCACTAGTGTAGTTTCATCAAATGGTGTGGTTGCCTCAGCACCATGAATAGATAAGCAATAATTGTACAGTTCTTCGACACTCATAACATTTAAACTTTTCCTATTTTACGACAATTCAGGTAGAAAAGCATCTTCTATATGATCGAGAGAAAACTTTTTACCATCCCATACAATACCAATAATATCAAACCGAGCAGGCTTGTCGATCTCATTCTCTATCAAATAATGATTTGCGGCCTCCACCATTCTTTTTCTTCTGCCCTTACTCACAAAGTCTTCAGGATTTCCATACATTACGGATGTTCTAGTTTTCACTTCTGCAAAAACTATAAATTCACCAATTTCAGCTACTACATCAATTTCGAATCCATGAAATCTCCAGTTTCTGTTTGTTATTTTATATCCTTCGGATAGTAGATAACGAACAGCCTCGTCTTCTCCTTTTTTGCCTAATTCATTGTGTTGAGCCATCTTTTCTATCCATTAATACCTTAAATTGCAAATTTATGCAATATTCCTTTCTTTAACGTTAGATTATTTTGTTTTTTTGTATTCTAAATAATATCCTTAGTAGATATACAAATAGGCAAAAGCAAAATACGATGAGTAACGTGAAAAAGAATCGTGCAAAGGGTACTCCTCCAAAGCGAACAAAAAAAGCTGAGTTTGCTCTCAACGAAGAAGAGTTTGAGGTTATAAACTTCTATCTGAAGAAGTATAAAATTACAAACCGATCAAGGTGGTTCAGAGAAACTATCATAAGCCATATTTTAAAAAATATGGATATGGATTACCCCACTCTCTTTGAAGAGAATGAGATGAGAAGATAACACTTGCACCAATATATTCATATAATAATGTTAGACGACAACTACTTTATGCGACAGGCCTTGCAAGAGGCACAAAAAGCATTCGACGCGGACGAAGTGCCTATTGGCGCAGTGATAGTGGCAGATGGACGAGTCATAGCACGAGCTCATAACCTTGTGGAGACACTTAACGATACCACTGCACATGCCGAAATGCAAGCCATCACCTCTGCTTCTGATGTTTTGGGTGGCAAGTACTTATCAAAATGCACACTGTATGTAACAGTAGAACCATGCCCTATGTGTGCCGGGGCACTTGGATGGGCTCAAATTTCAAGAATAGTGTATGGTGCAGGCGACAATAAGCGCGGTTTTTCAAAATATTCAACAAATGTGCTTCACCCTAAAACCACACTTACATCGGGCATTATGGAAGAAGAGTGCTCAGAAATCATGAAAAGATTTTTTGAAAAGAAAAGATAAACATCACGAACTAGCTAATTAAGCTCACCTATTTAAACCGAAACATCATATCGGTGTCTATCTACAATAACGTCCACAACAAATAAACATTGAAATGAAAAAAGTACTACTCACATTAATTACAATAATTATCTCTTTGCCTCACTTTGCTCAGGGCTCTAGCCAATCCAGAAATATACTTGATAAGGCCTATGCAAACTATGAGAACTCGAAAGGTATTAAAATTGAGTTTTCTTTTGCAGCGTCTGAGAATAAAACTGTGCATATGCAACAAACAGGAGTTGCGATGGTGAAAGGAAATAAATTTAAAGTAGAAACTAAAGATATTGAAACTTGGTATGATGGCAAAACTCAATGGATTCTACTAAAAGAGTACAATGAAGTAAACATCAGCGAACCGTCCATAGAGGAAGTAGCATCTATAAGCCCAACGGCGCTTTTAGGCATGTACAAAAGCGGATACACATTAAGCGAACCTATTAATAGCAAAGTGAATGGAAAAGATGCAAGCGCAATTACTCTAACACCTACAAATTCTAAATCAGATTTTAAACAGATTACTGTTGCAATAGATAAATCAAACCAAACCATTGTGCAAGTCCTACTTACTCTTAAAAATGGAGTGGACAATAAAATTGATATAACTAGCTACAACACAAATTACAACTTCAATGACGCAGACTTTGTGTTTAATAAAACAAAACATCCAGATGTGGAAGTTATTGACCTAAGATAAGACAAGATAATGTATAACAACTAATGGTACATTAAGAATATTAAGTACAGGCACACCAATAACAAACCATGCCACACCCAAACTAAATGGAATTGCCCCAATCGCAAACATGATTGGCAAGAAACCATTCAGTTTTGACAAAATCACAAATCACAATGACAAGGAAATATTTAGCTTTGTCCTCAATCGCAAAACACAATTATAGGATTCCAAATGGAATTGCCCAATCGCAAACCACAATGACAAGAAACAGTTCTGTTTTGCCCCAATCACAAACCACAATGACAAGAAACAGAATGGAATCATCAAAATGTGGTTCGCGATTTAACATAACCACTCTGCATTGCCAAAATGTCTTAACACAAAATCAATATACCATTTAGCATTAGACAAATCGTTTAGAGCATTTTAACAATGCAGTCCTGCATTGCTAAAAAGGTCTAACACATTTTCATTATACCATTTGGTATTGACAAATCGGGAACAACATTAGTGACTTTCAGCCTTAATTATGTTAAATATGGCTTGTTTTGGCATTGTCTGATTTAGTTAATTATTTAACTATTTAAATGGA
>JAAYFB010000086.1 GCA_012728465.1 Proteiniphilum sp.
CAATTGGATCATTATCAAAGTCATGAACTACATCACTATTCTTTTCACACACCATATCCACATGCGATTGAAGAATTACTGTAGGAGAATCCTCCTTGCCTAGTGTTGCATTTTTAGTAATCAATATATTTCCAGCCTCATCTTGCTTATAGTCAAGATTGTACTGTTTAGCAAAATCGATTAGATATGCCAAGATACGCTCCTCCTTTTTTGATGGACGCGGAATTTGTGTGATGTCATAAAATCGGCTCCAAATAACTTTTGGCTCAAGGTCTTTAATACTCATAGTCTGTATATTTAAATAGTTTTTATTACAGCAGTCCAACCTAAACTGAGGTTCCTTGCCCTGCTTATATCCATCGTAAAAGTACAAAAAAAGGGATAACTATTATAATTTTCGCATCTTTAATGGACAAAATGATTTTAAATACTCTAATTTAGATTATCTTTGCGCAACTAAATTAAAATAATTATGATCAAAACAATACTTGTAGCTATAGCAGTACTTGCAATTGGGATTATGCTTATGGGGGTAAGAATATTTTTCACAAAAAAAGGTCGCTTCCCTAGTTTACACATTAGTGATAGTCAACCAATGAAAGATAGAGGTGTCACTTGTGCTACTTCGCAAGACAAGGAGGCTTTGAAACGAGAGAGTATCGTAAAAAAACTATTAGCAGAGGAACTATAAATTACATAATAAACACACAACTTATTTAGGAAATGGAGAAAAAGAATAATAACGCCTACATCATTGGTGGAGTATTGGCTGTTGCCATAATCATTTTATACGTATTGCATTTCACCTCAGGTTCTGCAAACGGAAAATCAACAAGTAAATCATTTGACTCAATTGGCAATGACTCGTCACTAACTCTTCCAATTGCATATGTAAATATTGACTCACTTTTGATTAACTACAATTTTGCAAAGGATTTAAATGAAGCTCTAATGCGTACTGAAGAGAACTCAAGAGCTAGCTTAGTGCAAAAAGAACGTCAATTTAATAGTGCTGCACAAGAATTTCAACGCAAACTACAAAACAATGCTTTTCTAAGTCAAGAAAGAGCAGAACAGGAACAACAACGCATAATGAAAATGCAACAAGAATATCAAGAGATGGCTGAAAGACTAGCTCGTGAATTTGCTATTGAGCAAGACAAACTAAACTTTGAGATGGAAGATACTATCAAGTCACAACTTAAAGAGTTTAATCAAGATCATGGCTTTCAATTGATATTAAGCAACAGAGGTACGTCAAATATTCTGCTTGCAACTGACAAGTACGATATTACTAGAACTGTTACAGACTATCTTAACAAAAGATACGGACCAACAACATCTACTAGCACAACAGTGCCTGAAAGCACTAACTAATAATTAAGAGTTAGAACAATATATATAAAAGCTTCCCACATAGGGAGGCTTTTTTTATTGACACATATTCTATCATTACTAACAAAAACATATGCATAACTACACTGCTAGATTAAATGTTTTTCACTATTTTTGTACTCATAAAGAAATATTTATCTATTATTTTATACTAATACAACTATAGCTATGACAATTTTTAATGCGGTTGAAATTATTACTGTTTTTTTAGTACTCTTTTCTATAATAGACGTAACTGGCTCTATTCCTATTTTTTTAAATCTTAGAAGTCAAGAAAAAAGAATACACCCCGAAAAGGCCGCCATATATTCATTTCTCATAATGACTTTATTTCTATTTGTTGGCGAATGGATATTAAAATTATTCCAGGTTGAAGTGTCTGCATTTGCGATTGCAGGAGCCATAGTGCTACTAATTATTTCGATAGAAATGATTTTTGGTGTAGAAATATTTAAAACTGATGCATCAAGCGAAGGCGTATCTTCCACATTATTCCCTGTCGTATTTCCACTAGTTGCCGGCCCAGGTAGTTTTACTACATTACTTACTATGCGTGCTGAATTTCATGTTGTAAACATTATAATAGCTGTAGCACTAAATTTATTGATTGTATATTTTGTGTTAAAGCATTTAGATTTTGTACAAAAAATTTTAGGAAACACAGGTTCATACATTCTGCGAAAGTTCTTTGGAGTAATAATAATGGCTATTTCAGTAAAGCTAATAACTTCAAATTTCAATGATCTAATCAACATCGTTGCACAATAGGAGATAGAATTGTCAATATTAGAAATAATTTGTTTCACGCATAAGGCTTTAACGATTATTTAACCATACAACTCTCTCAATATTAGCAAAAAAGGCTTATATTTGCAACTCATTTTGAGAGAGATCTAAATTAAATATCTCGATATTGAATAAGAATTGAGAATTAATTATTTTAAATATACAAATAAGATAACAACATGAGAATTGTAAAAGTTTTAGGACGTGAAGTGTTGGATTCAAGAGGTAATCCTACAGTAGAAGTTGATGTATATACAGAGTCAGGAGCATTTGGTCGTGCTGCTGTTCCATCTGGAGCATCAACAGGTGAAAATGAGGCACTAGAGCTTCGTGACGGTGACAAAGCTAGATACCTAGGTAAAGGTGTTCTTAAAGCTGTTGAAAACATCAACAACGTAATCGCTCCAGCAATCATTGGACAAGACGTTACAAAACAAGCAGATATTGATGCTATAATGATCGAGTTAGATGGCACAAATACAAAATCAAAACTTGGTGCTAATGCTATGCTAGGTGTTTCTCTTGCAGTAGCTAAAGCTGCAGCTCACCTACTTGATCTTCCTCTATATCGCTACATCGGTGGAACTAACACATATGTTCTTCCAGTACCGATGATGAACATTATTAATGGTGGCTCTCACTCTGACGCTCCTATTGCATTCCAAGAGTTTATGATTCGCCCTGTAGGTGCACCTTCTTTCCGTGAAGGGTTACGTATGGGAACAGAAGTATTCCACGCACTTAAAGAAGTTCTACATAGCAAAGGATTGAGTACTGCTGTAGGTGACGAAGGTGGTTTTGCACCTAACTTAACTGGTGGTACTGAAGAAGCTCTTGAGAGCATTCTTACTGCTATTGAGAAAGCAGGTTACATGCCAGGTACAGACGTTACTATAGCATTAGACTGTGCTGCTTCTGAATTCTATAAAAATGGAGTTTATGACTACTCATTATTTGAAGGAGAAAACGGAAAAAAACGTACTCAAGCTGAGCAAGCAGAGTATCTAGAGGAACTTATCAGCAAATACCCAATTGACTCAATCGAAGATGGAATGGACGAGAGCGACTGGGAGGGATGGAAAGTTCTTACTGACAAAATTGGTGACAGATGCCAACTAGTTGGTGACGACCTATTCGTAACTAACGTAGAGTACCTAGAGAAAGGTATCAAATTGGGTTGCGCAAACTCTATACTTATAAAAGTAAACCAAATTGGTACTTTAACTGAAACACTAGCTGCTATCGAAATGGCACACAGACATGGTTACACTAGCGTTACTTCTCACCGTTCAGGCGAGACTGAAGATGCTACAATTGCAGACATCGCAGTAGCTACAAACGCTGGTCAAATCAAAACTGGTTCTCTTAGCCGTTCAGACCGTACTGCTAAATACAACCAACTACTTCGTATTGAAGAAGAGCTTGGTGCAAGAGCAGTATATGGATACAAGAAATTGAAGTAGTACATAATTAGAGTATAATACTCATTTTATAATACTAGAGAGCATGTGGATTAATAACTACATGCTCTTTTTTTGTAATTACATTTTCCAAAAAATGGGAAACAAGACTTCTATACAATTCTGCCAAATACCTTTTTCACATTATCTTCTACTTTATTAGCCAACAAATCGATAGAGATATTCATCTCTCCTGCTACTTTATTATACACATCAAAGATGTCGATATCTGAATCATCAGTTTCTAAAAATATTTTATCTATAGGAGTAACAGAAATAGATTCACTATTGAATACACCTCCAAACGAAAGAGACATTCCCGACAGTGCCAAACTCTTTGCAAGCATAGGCTTACCACGAAAACCGTGAACTATCCATGTTTGGGTTGGCTTACTCTCTTTACAAATTGACAGCAACATATCCCATGCACGAACACAATGTATTATGAGAGGCTTTTGCACTCTCTCCGAAATTTTTATATGAGCCTTAAAAATATTTATTTGCAAATCTATTGACAAACCTCTAACTTTATCTAGTCCACACTCACCTATTGCTAAAACAGAATTATTGTTTGCTATTTCCTCAAGCAATGCAAGTTTATATCGCCAATTACTAGCATACCAAGGGTGAATGCCACATGAAAAGTAATTATGTGTGCCAAGCATGTCATTAAACTTATCAGGAAATGTGTTTTCAATATATTTATAAGAATATACATCACAGTTTATGTTATGAGGAGTGTGCGTATGTATATCAAAAAGAGTCATGCTACGAATATTTTAAGTATCACTAGATTCTCGCTTCGACTTGGGTTCTGGAACTGGATCATATCCCGAACCACCCCAAGGATTGCAGCTAATTATACGCTTAATGGACAAATAGAGACCCACAATGGGACCACGCTTCTTCAATGCCTCAATTGTGTATTGAGAACAAGTGGGTGTGTATCTGCAGCTTGGGGGCAATAGTGGTGATATTGCCAACCTATAAAAATATACAGGAATCAACAATATCTGAACAATTAGGTTTCTCAAAAACTTCATTATTACGATCTATTTATGTGACATGCTCAACCTCTTTGATATCTCTCTCAGCAGTCTTATAAGAGACTTCTCAACAATATGATAAGGAAGAACCTTATCTGCAACGTATATTAACGCAATATCCACATTACTATCATTGGATAAGCTACTCAAATCAATATATGATCTATTAAGCCTATATGCCTCACGAACCAGTCTCTTCATTCTGTTTCTATCTACAGCACGCTTCAATCTCTTTTTGGGAATACTAATAAGCAAAGCGTTAGTTTTGCGAGAAGTGCCAGAATCATGTTTATAATATACAACTCTAAATGGATAAGTTAGAAAAGCATTGCCAGATGCAAATATCGTTTCAATTCTTGTTTTTCCAGATACTCTCTCCACCTTCAGATAGGTTTCTCTCTCTATTTTATCCATACTAAATAGTTATATCACTTTGTTTCCATCACTATACTATACAAATATAGTAGATTTAGAGCAAATAGTTGCTACAAAATCTACTATACATATTTAATTCGAATAAGTCTATCGTAAACCTGATTAATAGATAGATTTATTAATTATGAATGTTTTTTGTGATTATCTTTCAAAAATGCTTCAAGCGCCATTGTCATAGATGGAAACTCAGGCTGTGGGGCAAGACAATCTACTCTCAATCCATTTTCCTCAATAAACTTTGCAGTACCTGCACCAAAACAACCAATGGCCATGTCGGATTGCTTAAAATCAGGGAAATTTTTCAATAATGAACTAACCCCTAGTGGACTAAAAAATAATATTATATCTGCATCTAGTGTTTCGCCTTCAGCATAATCGTTACTTACTGTACGATACATTACACTAGTAAGAAAGTTTAGCTTTTTAGACGACATAAACTTTTCAACTTCATCACTATGCTCTTCAGGAACAGGGACTAGTATTTTCTCTTTAGAATGTTTAGTAAATGCAGCATCTAAGCCATCAATCTTTCCAGTTTGACTAAAGAATATTCTTCTTTTTCTATACACAATATATTTTTGCAAATAAAGCGCTACAGCCTCCGAAACACAGAAGTATTTCATTGTATCTGGAACAGTTATTTTCATTTCTTCGCATAATGAGAAAAAATGGTCAATTGATGTACGAGATGTCATTACTACACCAGTGAAATCAAGTATATTAATTCGCTGCTGACGAAACTCCTTAAGTGGCACACCCTCTACCTTTATGAATGGACGAAAGCTAACCTCAACATTGTATTTTTCTCCTAAGTCGTAATATGGAGACTTACCATTAGCTGGCTCTGGTTGTGAAATAAGAACTTTTTTTATTTTACGTACGGTCATAATTGCTATTTTCCTACTATATTTGCTAATATAATTCCTCCTTTATAAATCATAACAAGAGGCACAATTTCAATTGCGCAAAGGTACAAAAAATAATTAAGCAGCCCAATATTGTTTTTAACAAAAATAATTAAGAGGTTTTTATAGTAAAAAAACAATATTACTGCTACCACAGCAATCAAACTCCATAATGACACTGAAAAGTACTCAGGAGTGAACGTTAGAAATAATGCTGGAAAAAATATAGCTAATCCTATTGCTCCAATAACAATAAAGTATTGTGATATCCATTCATCTAGTTTCCAATCGGGGAATGTATAATTTATCAGACGATACAATAAATATTTAAATAACACAAAAAACAAAACTCCACCAAACACATAACCAATAAGCTTATATATATTATCATTGGAAAAGGACATATCACTCCCCTTTTGCCATAATATCATTGTTATTATTATTGAGCTAACTAGTATGGTTTGAAAGACTAAGAATAAATTTATCCACACTGTAGATATAGTAATTTGCTCTTTAAATGCTGATCTACTTTTAGAAGCGAAAGAGTTGAGACCTTTATAATTTGTTGCAAAAAGTGATCCATCTTTTCTAATCAAAACTGACAATAATATAAAGCAACATGCAAACGCAATAAATAATGTATTCTGAATAGAAGATGAAATACCAATTGGCAATCCTGCAAAACTTCCAGCAAAATGCTCAGCAATGGCATTATCAACATTTGCAGATGCATCAAAAAAGAACTTCTGTTCTGTTGTGGGTATATTGTCGAATGGAACGAATGATGTTCTAAAAGTATCAATAGGCACAACGCCCTTCGAAATATAGAACGGTACTGTATCAGTATTTATATGAAAAATTGAATCAAACAC
>JAAYFB010000450.1 GCA_012728465.1 Proteiniphilum sp.
CAATAAGATGGAAACACTGCTTAAAACAGGTCAAACAGAACTTTTAAAACTCTTTTTGAAAGACAAACACCGAGATACTGCAAGCTATTGGGCATCCATTCGTATCTGTAACCGCAATGGCTATATGGTTAAAGATGCTTCTCTTTGGTGCGATTACATTGACAATCTTCGCTACTTTGGAAAAGACCTGCACAATGCCCGGTATGTGTGTCCGAATGACCTGCAAAAGGAGCATGACCGATATATGGGAAAGAAAGCAAAAGCAGACGCGCAAAAGGAAATTGAGAAACTTAGGAAGAACGAAGCAGATTTTGCCAGAATCAAAGGAAAATTCTTTGGTTTGCTTTTCTCCGATGGAACAATAACAGTGAGAGTACTGGAAAGCATTGAGGAAATGATATTGGAAGGGAAAATTATGCATCACTGCGTAGCCGATTATCATTCAAAAGAAGACTCTTTAATTCTTTCGGCTACCATTGATGGCAAACGAATTGAAACATTAGAAATATCTCTTTCCAAACTGATGGTAATCCAATCAAGAGGAGTATGCAACAAAAACACCGACTACCATGACCAAATTATAGAGCTTGTAAACAAGAATATACCTCTTATTCAACAACGATTGATTGCATGAAAATTGCAAATCATGCAATCGGCAGACGGGCTAAAAGTCGCCCGTTACTTTTTCCATGACTTTTGAAAATGGACGGGAGAAAAAGTAACAAAAAGCCGATATGAGAATATGCTGTTTTTCTAATGTTCTTTTGTAGAATATTGACATTCTCGGATAAATTTACTTTTTATATTAAAGCCAGTAGCGATTATTTAGGGAGATAGAATCTACAAAGTTGGAATTCCTTAGTACATTATCATTGCTTGTGAAAGATCCTTAGTTAAGTAGTGCTTAATTGTTTTGTACTTTTCACTATTTATTCAAATAAATTTTGAAATGCTTTGCTATATGAATTGACGGATTCAATAAGTTCAGCATGCGAGCCTGCCGTCTGGATTCGACCATTTTGTAAAACATGAATTTTATCTGTTTTTTTTGCTAACTCTGGTTTGTGCGTGATCATTATTATGATCTTGTCTCTTTTTATCTTATTTAATATCTCCATCATTAGAAATTCATTTTGTTTGTCCATCGAAGATGTGGGTTCGTCTAGGATTAATATCGGCGCATTGGAATACAATGCTCTGGCAAAACCTATCAACTGTATTTGACCTCCAGATAAATTCGCTCCATTCTCATTTAGTGAATTCAGCAAGTTCAAAGGACCTTCATTCAGGAAACAAGATAGCCCCAATTCGGAAAGGGTTCTATTTAAATCTCTTGATACGTTAGATTTAAATAGAGTTATATTTTCTGCAACGGAACCCATGAAAATCTTTGTTGATTGGGAGACAATACCCAAATTCTTTCTCCAACTGTTAATGGGATAGTCATTAATATTTATCCCATCAAATGTAATTAACCCTTTTTTTGCAGAATAAAATCGTTGAATAAGATATAACAGTGTACTTTTACCCTCACCTATATCTCCAAACAATGTAATTATTTCACCTGTTCTAGCAGCCAGGTTGATTTCATCTAACAACGGCAACTTACCTGGATAATTAAAGGATACATTACGAAGTATAAGTGTAGAGTCTCCAGATTTTGAGTTTAAATGTACCATGTCATTATCTACTGTCGTATTTTCTTCTTCCGAAACATCAACAATGTCTTGCAGCCGGTCCAATGATACTAAGGATTCTTGAATTCTGACTACAACTGATATAATTGATATGGTAGTGCTTATTGTCAAGGAAAGAATTGTCATGATTGCAAAAAGTTCTCCCACCTCAAGATTTCCAACCATCACATAATAAGCCCCAACAGCAATGGCAATAACTGAAAAGGCAGACCCTAGAGTACTAATAAAAAGATCATAACCAATCGTAGCTTTACCCAACAATTGACCTGTTTCCATTGTTGCTGTATATTTGGATAATAAACGTTTTTTAAAGAAATCCTCCCGGATGAAATTCTTGATGAATTTCATGCCTGAAATACTTTCTAACGAAAATGTTTCAAAATCC
This sequence comes from Proteiniphilum sp., assembly GCA_012728465.1. GTDB lineage: Bacteria > Bacteroidota > Bacteroidia > Bacteroidales > Dysgonomonadaceae > Petrimonas. The sequence continues at coordinate 2,083 of JAAYFB010000450.1, forward strand.
GCATAGCCGTCTAACAATTCCTTTTGTCTTTTTTTTATTAATCTAGCAAAGTGTCTTGAAATAAGGATTAACAGTGGTAGAGAAAGTGCAGCTATTCCAGCTATAACAATATTGTAGTACATTAAAAACAATATTGACATGATGAGGGTTAAAAGCTCTACCAAGGTAGAATCGATGAGAGTTATAATGAATCCTTGTATTCGTTAAGTTTCCTTCATGCGAGCAATTATCTCTCCGGTTTTCATGGAGTTAAAAAAAGAAATAGGGAAAGAAAACACTTTGCTTAGGAATGCATGGATAAGCCTGATATTAAATAATTTAGTTTGCCTTATTATAAAAGTGTTTTTCAGATATGAGAGAAAATAACTAATAACAAGAATGACAAAGTATAAACCCGTAAACGAAATCAAGGTTCTCATATTACGAGATGGTAGAATGTTATCTATAAGTCTCTGAGAGAATAGTGCACCTGCAAAGCTGAGCGAGGACGTAGCAAGGCTTAATATAAAGGTGATGAATAGTATGTGACTGTCTGGTGAGATTATACTCTTCAGAAACGAAAATTTATCCTTTTTTAAAGGGAAGCCACTTTCCTTTAAATCTGCGGTAGGAGCTAGCGTTAGTAACAACTTGCTTTTCCATATTCTCGATAGTGTATCAGCGTTGTATTCCTTTATTCCATCGGCTGGATCGCCGATAATGAAGCGACTTGTTTTATAGTTATATCCATAGCAAACAATGAAATGAGTATACGAGTTGTCGTTTAAGGTATGAAGGATAGCTAAGTACATGACAAAAATCCAAATATATTTATATCATTCTTATTTTCAGCGTTTAGTAATACCTGAGCGACATGGTTCAGCCCATATTTAAATATTGATTTAGCTTTTCTTCCATGTGTTTTGATTTTAATTGGTTTAATGTGGTTCAAGTATATCCCAACTTTATAACACCATATAAATGCTATCATAACTAGTCCAACAAGCTTTTGTATACGATCAATATCGGTTAAGTGTGTATTCTC